>QHVX01000006.1:3121-24040 GCA_003222375.1 Acidobacteriota bacterium | reverse complement strand
AACTGGTACCCGTTCGATCCCGGCGACGGCAAAACGAAAGAGACCGCGCTGAAGGTCACGATGCCGGTCAACTTCAACGACGCCGTCGTCGATCGCGTGATGGTGACGTCGAAGGACGGCACCAAAGTGCCGCTGAACATCATGCATCGCCGCGACATGAAGCTCGACGGAACGAATCCGGCGGTTCTCAGCGGCTACGGCGGCTTCAACATCAGCGTCAAGCCGGGATTCGGAGTCGGACGCCGGCTGTGGTTCGATCACGGCGGCATTTCTGCAATCGCGAATCTGCGGGGCGGCGGCGAATTCGGCGAATCGTGGCATGAGCAGGGAAAGCTGACGAAGAAACAAAAGGTGTTCGATGATTTCACCGCCTGCGCGCAATATTTGATCGATCACAAGTACACCAGCCCTGCGCATCTTGCGATCGAGGGCGGCAGCAACGGCGGTCTACTCATCGGCGCTGCGCTCACCCAGCATCCCGAGCTGTATCGAGCGGTCGTTTCCCATGTCGGCATCTACGACATGCTGCGGGTCGAGCTCACGCCTAACGGTGAATTCAACGTCACCGAATACGGCACTGTGAAAGATCCGGAGCAGTTCAAGGCGCTGTACGCCTACTCGCCGTATCACCATGTCGTCAACGGCACGAAATATCCGGCTGTGCTGATGCTGACGGGCGCGAACGATCCGCGCGTCGATCCGATGCACTCGCGAAAGATGATTGCGCGCCTGCAGGCAGCAACGTCATCCTCGCGGCCGATTCTCCTTCGCGCGAGCTCCGGCAGCGGCCACGGAATCGGCACGGCATTCAGCGAAGCCATCGCCCAGCAGACCGACGTCGAATCGTTCCTTTTCGATCAATTAGGAATTCGGTGACACGACGGCGTCCGGTGGGCGCCGAACTGGTGGCGGGCGGCGTCGACTTTTGCGTCTGGGCTCCCGATCACAAGAGCGTCAGCGTCGTCATCGACGGATCCGACTCTCCCCTCGATCGCGATTCTGACGGGCATTTCCGCGGCGTTGTCGCCAAAGCGCGCGCGGGAACGCGCTATCGATTGCGTCTCGATCGCGGAAACGAGCTCTTTCCCGATCCCGCTTCGCGCTTTCAACCTGAAGGCCCGCACGGGCCGTCGGAGGTCGTCGACCCGCATGCCTTTCGCTGGCGCGCTTCGAATCCACGCGTTGAAACGAAGGACCTCGTCATTTACGAAATGCACATCGGCACCTTTACGCGCGAAGGGACGTGGCGCGCCGCGATCGAGCAACTGCGACCGATCGCGGACCTCGGTATCAATCTTCTGGAGGTCATGCCGGTGAACGAATTTCCCGGCCGGTTCGGCTGGGGATACGACGGCGTCGATCTCTGGGCTCCGACGCGCCTGTACGGAGCCCCGGACGATTTCCGCCTCTTCGTCGATTCGGCGCATGCCCTTGGCCTCGGCGTGATTCTCGACGTCGTCTACAACCACTTCGGGCCCGATGGCTGTTACTTGAAAAATTTCTCGAAGGACTACTTCACCGATCGATACAGGGTCGAGTGGGGAGACGCAATCAACTTCGATGCCGCGGCAGTGCGCGAATATTTTTCGGAGAACGCCGGCTACTGGGTCGATGAGTTCCATCTCGACGGGCTTCGCCTCGACGCGACGCAGAGCATCAACGATCGATGTCCCGAGCACATCATCACGATGATTCAGCGCCGCGCGCGCGAAGCCGCGAGCGATCGAAGCATTTTCATCGTCGCGGAGAACGAGCCGCAAGACGTGCAATTGATCACGCGTTATGGTGTCGACGCGCTATGGAACGACGATTGGCACCACGCCGCGATGGTGGCCGCAACCGGCCGCCGCGAGGCCTACTACACCGATTACCTCTGCAAGCCGCAGGAATTCATCTCGGCAGCCAAACATGGATTTCTCTATCAGGGGCAATACTACGGATGGCAGAAGAAACGGCGCGGAACATCGTCGCGTCATCTGCCGCGCGAGAAGCTCGTCTGCTATCTGCAGAATCATGATCAGATCGCAAACTCGAGCGAAGGCCTCCGCCTTCAGTACGTGACATCACCCGGCCGTTTTCGCGCACTGACCGCGCTCCTTCTCCTCGGGCCCAACCCGCCGATGCTGTTTCAGGGGCAGGAATTCGCTTCATCCGCGCCCTTCCTCTACTTCGCCGATCACAAACCCGAGCTGGCGGCGTCAGTCGACAAGGGACGTCGCGATTTCATGCGGCAGTTTCGATCGATCGACGTCGGCAAGCTTTCCGCGCCGCACGATCCAGCCATGTTCGAGCATTGCAAGCTCGATCATTCCGAACGCGAGAAACACGCGGATGTCGTCGCGATGCATCGCGAACTGCTTCGTCTGCGCCGCGCGCTGGACTTTTCCGATATCGACGGCGCCGTCCTGGGCGATTCTGCATTTCTCCTTCGCTACTCCAACGCGCACCTGCTTCTGGTGAACCTCGGCGATCGTCTCGAGCTCGAAGTTGCGCCGGAGCCACTCCTGGCGCCGCCTCGAGGCTCGCGATGGGAAGTGGGATGGTCGAGTGAGACGCTTCAGAAGCCGGTCGAAGTTGATGGCGTACCGAGCTGGCGCATCCCGGCCGAGGCGGCGGTGCTCATGCGCGCGACGAAAGTTTCTTGAGCTCGTCGAGCGTGCACTTCACTCGCGGCCGATCGGGATCGCTGAGATCAAGTTGATCCCACGGAACGCTGAGCGGCTCGCGCGGCATCCATCCAATCAGCCTGCCGATCGAGATGCCGAGCTTTTCGAGGAGCGCGGCGGCGCCGAGGTGGTACTCCTCGACGACGCAGTCGTTTCCTTTCCACGTCGCGCGAATCGATTCGATGCGACCGATGATTTTGTCCTGCCGATCGCGAACCCGGCGGCCGTACAAGTGTTCGACGTGGACCTGCTTTGTCATTCTTCCCCCGACCCGGGAATCTTCGACACAATGTTTTTGCGGAGCCACTTCTCCCAATCGAACGCGGACGTTTCGATCGCGTGCACATCGAGGCGGATTTCCCGCTGCGTAATGTCCTGCACAGCCGACCACGGCACGATTTGCCGGGCGCTTTTGCGCACGCTCCATCGAGTGCGAATCGCCCGCAGCCACTGTTCGACTCGCGGATGCAGCCGGCACGCGAGTACGACGAAACCGAGCTCGAAGTGATCGATGCGCGGCGCGCCGTCGTCGATCGACAGAACGATGCCGTCGACCCGACCCATCGCCGTGTGGTCGCGATCGACGAGCTGCTTATCGAGGATGTCGCGAATGATGTCGATCTGCTCGCGCATCTAGCTGCCTCCCATGAACGTGAGAGGAATCGACACGACGGCCAGAACGAGCGCCAGAACGACAATTGCGGCCGTCGCGATGTTGGAGATGATTCCGTTGCTGGCGTCGCGCAGCAGTTTTCGGTCGTTCATCAGAAGGAGGAATGGGATCGTTACGAACGGAAGCACGAAGGCGTTGGTCGCCATTGTCATGATCGTGAGCTTCAGTGGATCGATGCCGGCGACCATGAAAAGTGAGGCCAGCAAAAGCGCGATCGTGTAGACGAGCGAGAAACGCGCATCCTTGATGGGCTCGAGATCCTCCCCCCAGTTCCAACCGAAGGTCTGCGCGAAGGTGTACGACATCGACAGTGCAACCTCGACCGCCGCGCCGAGGCATGCGATGGCCATCGAAATGGCGAAGAGGAGGTAACCCCAGAACGGAAAAATTTCCGTGAGCATCAATGCCGCCTGGTGATAGTCGCTGACTTTGATTCCGCGGGGAGCGAGAACGATCCCGGCGACGATGATCGCGCCGACCGAAATGATGCTGCCGAATCCCATCCCGATCACAGCGACAACGCGATTGATCGGAATGTAGGTCGAGTCCCATTCGTCCTCGACCGCTCCCGACGAATAGAAATAGAAGAGATAGGGCGCGATAACCGCGCCGACGATGCTGACGGCGATGAACCAGTAATTCGCGGGATCGTGCGACGGCATCGACGGTAATGATCCGGCGAGCACTTCGTGCACCGGCGGATGATGCCAAATCGCGGCGACCACAAAACAAAGAGTGATCAATCCGAGGATCGAGGTGCTGTTCTCGATCGCGTTGAACGTCGATCGCCACAAAAAGAGCCAGACGAGAATCGCAACCGGAAGCGCCCACACCTGGATCGGAAGGCCGGTGATGAGATGCAGCGCGAAACAGATGCCGCCGATCTCCGCCGCCAGCACGAGCAGATGGACAGCCGTGAGGATGAGAAAGGGCACGAACCAGAACGAAAAGCCGAGGTGCTCGCGGATAGCATCGGGGAGAGCTTTCTTCGTGACAGCCGCGAAACGGCCCGACATCTCGATGAGAAAGATGACGACGATCGTGGCGAGGATCAAAGACCAGATGAGCTGAAAACGAAAGTGCGCGCCCGCCTGCGTGCACGTCGCGATGTTGCCGACATCGAAGAATCCGCCGACGGCGGTCAGGACACCGAGAGCGAGCTGCGTCGCCTTCTTCATCGCAATTCGTGCTTCAACCGCTGCGCCGATGCGCGGGCTGCATCGAGCTCGCGTCGAAACTGATCGCGCAGCTCTTTTCGCGCGCGCGATTGGTCGATGCTCCTGGCAGCGGCGTCGTAGTCTTTTTCGGCGGCTGCGATGGTCGCTCGCATGAAGAACGCTGGAACGCTGTTGGCGCGCCACTTTTCGCCGGCGAATTGCACGGTCGCCGACCACGACTTCACCGAGTCGAACTGTTTGATCAGTTGCTCGTCGGGTGACTTACGGCTGCAGGCTGCGAGCAGTAGCGCTGCCGACAGAAAGCGACGCATTTGAGCGCGTCCGTTGCACGCGATGCGCCACGATGAATCCGATCATCGCCGCCGTTGATCGTCAGAACACCGAGAAACGCGATCACACCCGCGAGAGGCATGTGACAATCTCTCCGTGCGCCATCGTCTAACAGCCACCATCATCGTACTGATCGTGGTGGCCATCGGGCTGGCCGCGCATCTCACTTTTGAGAGGAAGGGCAACGAGGTTGCTCTGTGGCTGGCGGCGTTTCTTCTTTGGCCGGCATACCTGATCCGCACCGCAATCGGGGTATCGAAGCGCTGGACGCTATTGCTTCTGGCGATCGCGATCCTCACTGCACACGCAGCCGGCACTGCGCTCACTGCACACGCAGCCGGCACTGCGCTCATTGGCTGGATGATGGCGCAAATCCTTGACGTTGCTCGCGGAATGGAGGCACTCCAGGTTTAACGCGGGCGGCGCGGTCTCTGTTTTTTCGAGACCGACTTGATCACGAGCCGCCGCTCGTCGAAACTCGTTTTCCCCAGCGCCTGCTTCATGAGCTCCCGCACCTCGGGCTTGTCGAGATCATCAGCGGACTTCAGGACGATATGGCGCACGATCTTTCCGCTTCCCTCGAGAATCTTTTTTGGGTGGCGAAGTCTTGCGCCGTCGAGGAAAAAGAGAGTCACCCACCGCGGATACAGCACGATCGAGAAGAGCGCATCGGAAGCGCGGTCGGTCGTTCCGAAGGCGATGACCAATGCGTTGTAATTGTCGTAGACCAGCTCGACCGCGCCGGGCAGCCGCTCGCGCATCTTCATGAGAGCGGCATTCGCCACTGCGCGGATTTCCGGCGTGTATCGCCCCATGAAACCCGCGAGCTGTTTCTCGGCCGTCAAAACAGTCCCTTTTGCCGCGCGACCGGTATGGCCGCCAGGACGGCGCCGATCGCGAGGACGAGGATCACGTTGGAGAAAAAGTACGGATAGACAATGAGCGCCAGCCCGACGAACAGGAAAGTCGGCTCGTGAATCCGTTTTCCGTAGATGAAGTAGACCGTGCCGACCGCTCCGAACAGGAGCCCTAGGATTAGAGACACTTCGTGAGTCGCGGGGACTGACCCTTCGTCAGTGTGAACTTGTCCGGGAACTCCTGGCCATCGACTGCAATGGCGAGAGTCATCGTGTCTCCGGATACCGTTCCGCTGTAGCGCGCCGGTCTAACATTCTCCTCCTCGGTGGTCGAGACCGGACCGCCGTGTTCGCGCGTGAACGTTCCGGTTACTGCGAAACTACCGTCGGAAGCGGGAGCAATCGCCTGCGTGATTTTGCCGTGCGCGCAATCCAATTCGAGCGGGCCAACGCCATCTTGCAATTCGAGCGAGATGTGCTCTCCACCCCACTTCCCCGACAACGCCGTGGCAGCGCGCGTCCGCGCGACCGCTCGACGCCGCCCACCGTCGACGGCATCGCTCTGCACGGGACGCGTGGTCGGTGCCGTAGGACTTTGAATGCCGCGGTCGGAACAGGTCAGGCAAAGGAGGGCGGAAAAGATCAGAGTCATCACGCGCATAAAGCCTCAGTGAATGTGTGCATGTTCATGCACACCGTGTGTATGGCCGGGCGCGCCGCTCTCGATCTGCTGCACGATCTTCGCTGCGATTTCGCGGAACGCCTGCGCCGCGGGCAATTGCGGATGCGACACGACGATTGGGGAGCCGGTGTCGCCGCCGATGACGACCTGCGGATCGATGGGGACTTCGCCGAGGAATGGGACGCCTAACATCTCGGCAGTTTTCTTGCCGCCACCGTGTCCGAAGATCTCGGTACGCTCGCCGCAGTGCTGGCAGATGTAATAGCTCATATTCTCGACGATGCCCAACACCGGCACGTTGACCTTGCGAAACATCGCGAGCCCCTTGCGCGCGTCGATCAGCGCGACATCCTGCGGCGTCGTCACGATGACCGCGCCGGTCAGCGGCACCTTCTGCGTGAGCGTGAGCTGCGCGTCGCCGGTTCCAGGCGGCAGATCGATGACCATGAAATCGAGAACACCCCACTTCACGTCGGTGAGGAATTGATCGAGCGCCTTCATCACCATCGGACCGCGCCAGATCACGGGCGTGTCGGGATCGGTGATCAGACCGAGCGACATGGTCTTCACGCCGTGGTTCTCCATCGGCATGATTTTTTCGTCGCGCTCGTCGATCTGCGGCCGCCCTTCGATGCCTAACATCATCTGCTGCGACGGCCCGTAGATATCGGCGTCGAGTAAACCGACGGTATGACCGAGTGCGCGCAGCGAGAGAGAGAGGTTCGTCGAGACAGTCGACTTACCGACGCCGCCCTTCCCCGACGCGACCGCGATTTTGTAGCGGACGCCTTCCAGAATCCCGGCCTGCCCGCCCGCCGGCACCGCGCCAGACATCTGCCGCGGCGCGATCTCGAGATTGACGCGCACATTTTCGACGCCGCTGATCGCGCGCACGGCTGCTTCGGAATCGCGCGCGAGCTGCTGTCCGACGTTCGGATTCTCGGTCGAAAAGTGAATCGTGAAGCTGACATTCGATCCGTCGACCTTGACGTCGCGTACGAAACCGAAGGACACGATGTCGCGCGAAAGCCCTGGGAATCGAACTTTCTTCAGCGCCTCAAGCACCTGTTCCGGCGTGGGCATTGGCTCTCTCTTTCTCCTCTTTGAATCGCTCGAACGAGGCGCCGATGATCGGAATTGCTTCCTTGGAGGAGCCGACGACCGAAACGATGTTGAGATCCTGCGGACTGACCAGACCTTTCTGCACCATCGTGCGATCGATCCATTCGATCAGGCCAGCCCACATTGTACCGACCAGGATCAACGGATGCTCCGTCATGTGCTTGACCTGCAAAAGCTGCCAGACCATGAAGAGCTCGAGACCCGTTCCGATTCCGCCCGGCATCACGATGAAGGCCGAAGACAGACGCACAAAGTGATGCAGACGCGAAAAGAACGTGCGATGGCGAAAGACCTTGTCGACGAACGGATTCGCCTGCTCTTCCGTCGGAAGATGAATCGCCAATCCGAATGATCGCGCATGGCTTTCGATTTGCCCTTCGGACGCGCCCGAATTCGCCGCCTCCATCAGCCCCGGCCCGCCACCCGTGACGATGTCGATTCCCATGCGCGCGAGCTCCGAGCTCAGCGATTTCACCTCTTCGTAGATTGGGTCGCCACGGCGGATGCGGGAGCTGCCGAAGATCGAGACGCGATAGTGCTCGACGCGCTCCGGCTGGATCTGATCGAGGTCGTTGATCGTCTCCCAAAGCTGATAAATGGCTTTATCGAGGACGTGCGCCGGGTCCGCGCCGGAACGCTTCTTGACCTGTCCCTTGCGCAGCTCCTCCAGCTCGGGAGTCGTGCTGTTTTTCCGCTGACTAGACATGTCCCGCCCTTCGCGAGGGGGCAGACATGTTACCGCGTGATCCAGACTTCTTTCGAGAACTCTTTGAGCTTCGGCTCGGCCGCCCGCGCTTCCGTCTCGGTGGGGAACTTGACGCGGACGCGGAATGTCGGCCCCTTGTCGCTCGTGGTCCGCTCGACGTAGGCGGCTGTGAAACCCCGCTCGATCAGCTTCGCCGCCAGGGCCTCGGCGGTCTTCTGATCGGTTGTGGAGAGAAGTTGGGCATAGGCAGGTTCGGTGTGGGTGCCGGCTGTGTAGGTGCCGGCTTTAGCCGGCACAGCGGTCCCGCTGAGCGGGACCGCCTCTACACGCGGCGCCGGCTCGATTGTCGTCGGCGGCGCTTTGAAATCCTCATCCTTGACAGAGGTTTCGACCTTCGCGGGAGTCTTCTTCGGCACCACGGAAGCGACGGTCACCTGCTCCTTGCGCAGAACCAGGTGATCGTCGGACTGCCCGCGTCCGATCATCAAACCGAACGCGAACGACGCCGCCAGCGACAGCAACAGCAGGACAAAGGCCACAAACGCCTGCCCGGCCGTCAATGAAATTTCGTAGTGGGATTGATCTTCCGCGAGCTGTTCCATCACGCCCTCCGCTTACCGGGCGGCCGGTGCCGCCGCCGCGTTCCAGTTTGTGTGATAGACGACCCCGTTGTCAAAGTAGATGGCGGAGGCGCCGCCGTCGGACTTCGGGTAGATCCAGACGGAGTAGACGCGGCCGTTCTGCACGACCTGCTTGATCCAATCCTCCCGCGGCAGACCGACAATCGCCCGCACTTCGTCTTCCTTCATCCCGATCTTCACTGTCGCGAACGCTAACATCGAAACATAGCGGCGCCCTTCTGCGAGCGCGACGCGCTGTGCGATGTCGGCGTTGCCCGGATCGAGTTGCAGCGCGGCGCGGTAGAACTCGAGCGCTTTGTCGTAGCGCGAAAGAAGATTCATGTATTCGTCGCCCATGATGACTTTTTCGCGCGCCAGCAGACCGGCCGCTCGAAGATCGCGCGTGCGATCGTGGTACTCCTTCACCTTATCCACGAACGCGACATACACCGTCTCGAGTTTTCGATGGTTCTCGAGCGTCGCCTCGATCCTCTGCTTTCGCGATGCTGTGGGCGGCGGGACCGGCTGCGCTTTCCGCAGCGACTCGATCCAGGCGTACTCCTTCATCAGCTGATTCCACTCGCGGTCGTTGGGTTCTTTCGGCGGCGCGGACGAGAGGCAGGAGGCGAACAGGAGGAATACCAGGAGCAGCCGGCGCATGAAAAGAATTTTACTTCCTGACTTTGTTCACCAGCGCGATGATGTCCTTCTCCAGCGATGTTCCGCCGAACTCGCTCTTGACCTCCAGGATCCAGCCGTACAGCAACTCATGCAGCACGCTGTGCACGACGAGCCCCTGATTCTCCGATCCGGAAGAGATGATGTTGTTGAGGAGTTGATCGAAGTCGACGCGTCCTTCGTTGACCATGTTCATTCCGCTGAGATACGGAAGCGTCTCGGGCGACAGATGCAGCACGACGCGGTCGACGAAGTCGTAGATGTGATCGCCGATCTTTTGAAAAACGAGCGCGAAGATTTTTTGAAACGCCGTGTTGTAGCGCTCCACCATCGCCGCCATCTCGTACTCCGTCTCTTCGGCCGCTCTCGTCTGAACGACCTCAGCCCCTTCGGCATCCTGAAGAAGATTGACGGTCAGCAGTCCCCACAGCGTTTTCGCGCTGACGAAGTTCGATAAGTAGCTGCGCGAGACCACATCCTGCACTGTCGCCGGTTCGCTCAGCAGGCTGAAGATGTGGTTCTCCTCTTCGTTCAACTCCAGCGCGTAACCGCGGGCGTCGGAGCCGGGTGCCTGCGCGAGAAGACGTTCGAGCCGGCCGAGTCCGCGCGTGATCAACGACCAGAAGTCGATCCGCGCGATGCCGTCCAGAATCAGGCGCTCGGTGCTGAGCGGAAGCGTGACGATCTCGTCGGGAAACGTCGACGTGAATTCGATCGTGTAATTGCCCGCGCGGTAGCGCATCGCGTTGAGCACGATCGCGCTCGCCTGCCGTTCGACGGCCCGGCTCAAATCATCCGGCTTGAGATATCCGAGCTCGCACAGCAGCCCACCGAAGCGCCGTGGCGTGACCAGATGCTCCATCGCCTGGTTGTATTGCTGCAGATTGAGATCGCCGGACCGCAACAGGACTTCGCCGAGCGCCATATCGGGATCCGTGCTGGACGCGTACGTGATCTTTCCTTCGTTGACGTAGATGACGTCCGTGCGGCCGAGGCCTTCCAGCGAGACGATGGCGGTCTCGCTGCTGCGGATC
This sequence comes from Acidobacteriota bacterium, assembly GCA_003222375.1. Classification (GTDB taxonomy): domain Bacteria; phylum Acidobacteriota; class Thermoanaerobaculia; order Gp7-AA8; family Gp7-AA8; genus Gp7-AA10. The sequence goes on along the minus strand of QHVX01000006.1, from coordinate 13,494 downwards.
AGCGAACGAAAGAGGTCAGGGACGGTCGTTTCGGCGAGCGTCCCCTGTATGCTCAGCTCGTCGGACATCGTGGTGAGTTTATCCCGAGCGAGGGTGGGAGCTACGTCGTCATGCTGAGCGCAGCGAAGCATCTCGTCACACGAGATCCTTCGCTTCGCTCAGGATGACTACACCGCGGGTCGTATATGTTCGACGGATGCGATTCCGACCGCGTTTTTGGTTGTCGATTTCACGCGATACATCGCGGCATCGGCCTGACGGATCAGATCATCTTTGCTGAGACCGTGCGTCGGATAGGTCGCAATTCCGAAGCTGGCGGTGATTGAGATTTCGACGGTGCCGTCGATGATGAATGCCGTCGCAGTGAGCGCTTTACGGACGCGGTTTGCGACCGCCATCGCCTGCTCCTGATCGGTCTCGGGCAGCACGATGCAGAATTCGTCGCCGCCGAATCGTATGACTTTGTCGATCGCGCGGACGGCGGCCAGAATGCGCTTCGCGACTTCCTGCAACGTTCGCGATCCGGTGAGATGGCCGTAGAAATTGTTGACCATCTTCAGATCATCGAGGTCGAGGAAGATGATGCTGAAGAGCGATCCGTAACGTCGCGACCGTTCGATTTCCTCGTCGAGGTAGCTGTCGAAAAAGCGGCGGTTGAATGCCTTGGTGAGATCGTCGCGCATCGCCAGATCGCGGCTGTGCGAAAGATGATGGATGTTTCCGAGGACCGAGGCGACGGCGCGGATGTATTGGGTGACGGTCTCGATGGCTGCGTCTTCCACGGCATCGGTGGCCGCGAACGGAATGCGAATGACGCCGACCAGGTCGTGTTCCACCTGCAGCGGGATGACGATCATTCCCGATGCCCGATCGGCAGCGAACGAATGTCCTGACGCCAGCGCGCGCTGCAGCACATCCGATGGAATGCCAGGCAGGAATTCGCCGGTCTCGTGCGCGTCGGGGTCGTTCGTGAAGCTGACCACGTAACGCTCCAGACGCGGATCGTGCAGAAAGAGAGTCCCGCGAGCGAGGCCGAGCAGATCGAGCACTGTCCGCGTGATGCGCTCCGAAACCTCCTGCGCGTCATTGAGTCCCATCAGCTCGTGAATCTGCTTGAGAAACGTCACCTCGGTTTCGAGTTGCGAGGCGTGCACCGCGGCGTCCACCAGGTCGGATGCAAACGACAAATATTCGTGCGGCTGCGCAAGAAACGATTTGCGGTCGATGTAAATCTCGCCCTGCCTTCGCTGCGGCGGCTCTTCCATTCCCAGGATGATGCGCACGATGCTCTTGCGGGGCGGCGGATTCAGTGCCGCGTGTGAATCGGTATCGATGACGGCGATGCGGCTGACCTCACGTTCAATTCCGGAATCGGCGAACGTCAGCTCGGGACACTTCTGGCGAAGTTTAGACACCAACTCCGACGCGCTGTAAATCCCGATCGTCTGCTGAATCAAGCGGTTAATTCTACAATGCGCCGCCGCGATGTCGGAATACGAGAAGAAGTTACGACGGATCGACTCGGCGTTCCCCGATCTGAAGGTGAATTATGCGGAGCTTGATCTGCCGGAAGCCGTCGAGGAGGTGTATTTCAGTGTAGCGGCGGGCTTTCAGCCCGCCGGTCGGCCTGAATTCACTCATGCGATACTTGCCGCCCTGTTCAAGCCGGAAGTCGCGCGGCAAAAAATCGAGGCAGCGCGACAGACGATCTCGAAATTTCATCCGCGACAACGCCTTCGCGCGCTCCAGCAAATGCTAACAACGGCAAAACGATGATGCGCCTTGATGCCCTCGACTCGCCTGAGCGTCGCGCCGTCGATCTCATCAAAGAGGTCGCGAGGGAAAAAAATCTGCGGCCGTATCTCGTCGGCGGCCCGGTCCGCGACCTGCTCCTCGGGCGCAGCGTCATCGATCTCGACTTCACGCTCGAGGAAGGCAGTTCGACCTTGGCGCGATCGATGGCCAAGCGCCTCAACGGGCGGGTGCGATCGTATCCGCAGTTCCTGACCTACAAAGTGACGGCGCCGGAGCTTCCTGAGATCGATATCGCGTCGGCACGCAGCGAGAAATATCGCGCGCCGGGGGCCCTTCCCACAGTCAGCGAAGGGCGGCTGCAGGACGATCTGATGCGACGCGATTTCTCGATCAATGCCATCGCACTCGATGTCATCTCCGACGAGCTGCACGATCCGACCAACGGCAAACGCGATCTCGAAAGCAAAAACATTCGAGTTCTGCACGATGAAAGTTTCATCGACGATCCGACGCGCATCTATCGCGCGATCCGATTGGCGACACGCCTCGGATTCGCGATCGAACCGCACACAAAGGAGTTAATGGAGAGGGCGATCTCGAGCGGTGCGCTGCGGACGGTGTCGAAGGAGCGGCTGTGGCGCGAGCTCTTTCTCGCCTTCGAAGAAGAAAGCGCGCCGGCGGTGATCGAGGCCCTCGACGGAACGCTCGAAGTTCTCTTCGGGCCACGTCAGATCGATCGATCGCGCCTCGAGCGCGCACAGCAGATCGCGAAGTCGGATGCGTCGCTCGATCGCGAAGCTCTATTCACCAGCGCGATCCTGCACGGGAACGCATCGCCGGTCGACCTCGAAGGATCGGGGTTCTCGCAGCGACGCGCGCGGACCCTCATGCAGATCGCAAATGAGCTGGGCCGCTACAGCGATTCACTGGCAGAGGCAGAGACCGAGCGACAGCGATTCCGATTGTTGAAGCATGCGAGCCCGGAACTGCTTGGGGTCCTCGGTCCGTCGGAGCATGTGGCGCGTTTCCAGGAGTATCGGAACTTTCGCCTCCCATTGCGCGGCAGCGACCTCGAAGTGCCAGTCGGGCCGCACATCGCGAAGGCATTGGAGAGGACTCGGGAGGCGGTCTTCGTCGGCGAAATCGCTCCCGAGGAGGCGCGGGCTTTTGCGCAGCGGATGGCGATCAAGTATCTTAATCGCGAGCATGTTAGCGGTTAGGCGCCCCCTCTTACCGGCCTTACTGGCCTTACCGGCCCTACTCTTTGCACAGCAGCAACAACCACCGACGCACGACATTACGATGGTCGATAAGGTGCCGCTGGGCGGCGCGATGGCGACGCCGTTGCCGGAGGCGCAACGCAAGCAGCTCGAAAAATACGATCTCCCCGAGCTCGCCGGCAGCAGTCAGGCCCTCGGATCACAACTGATCAATGGCGAGCTGCGGCAGACGCTCGTCGACTACTTTGTACGCGTCGCAAAAATTCAGCAGCGACTCTCGATCTTCGAAGGCGGCCTGGTGGTGATCGACGTCCGCGGCGCGGGCGGGCCGATTCGGAAGCGCGTCGTCATTCCAGCCGATGCGTTGAAGAGCTACACAAAAGCTGTCGCGTCGCTGAGCACGATTCGTCAGGACGGTTTAACGCCCCCGAAACAGGAGCGCCGCGCGGTCCTTCGCGTCTACAGCGGCCTGCATCAATTCACCGAGCGTAATTTCGACCCGGTGGCGGCATTGCCGAAGACGATGAACGATCAGCTCGCGCCGCTCAGAGATCTTCTGCGCGCGATTTCCGAGGATCGGACGGTGACGAACACCGTGGCCGGATACATGCCCAAACCCGGTGACCAGCTCGTCGGCGACGATCGGAAGGTTTACCGCGTCGTGCGCGTGATGGATCAGCGCATCGTCGAGCTGCGCTGCACGAGTCAGCCGATCAGCATCTATGTCGAAGTGAAAGACCTGTACAACTACTTCATCGGCACCACCGGAGCGTCCGAACAGTAGTGAGCACTCTACGCGTAACTGCGGGCGCACTTCGCGGCCGCCGCGTTCCTGTTCCTCAACGCGACGTCAGGCCGACCTCCGAGCGCGCGCGCCAGGCGTTCTTCAACATTGTCGGCGACCGCATTCAGGACGCGCGGTTTCTCGATCTGTTCGCGGGGAGCGGGATTTTCTCGCTCGAGGCCGTTTCGCGCGGCGCCGAATCGGCGACGGCCATCGATCACGACCGAAGCGATGTTGCGTTGATCCATCGTGTCGCCGATCAGCTGAGCGTGCCCGTCACTGCAATTCGCGGCGACGTCATCGAGACGCTCCTGCGCCTGGATCAGCAATTTGATGTCGTCTTTGCTGATCCGCCCTACGACTACGAGAATTACAACGCGCTTCTGAGCGCCTTGGATCGGTTAGACCTTGGGACAGACTCGATCGTGGCGATCGAGCATCGGCGCGGCACCGACCCGTTCACGGTCACGACGAAACGCTTGAGATTGCCAGACTGATGGAACTACGACTGGACGACGAAGGCACCCACACCCTGTTCGGGAATCGCGATGAGAACCTGCGCATGCTGGAGGACGAATTCGGCGTCAAGATTTCGTCGCGCGGAAACGAGATTCACGTTCACGGGGATGCCGACAACGTGGGGCCTGTGGAAAGGCTCCTCGATCAGATGCAGGACTTGATCGAGCAGGGTTATCCGCTAAAGAAATCCGACCTGTCAACCGGAGTCCGAGTACTCCGCGACCGTCCCAACACGAACCTCATCGACTTTTTCACCGATGACGCGGTGCAGCCCGCGATCCGTCGCGTCGTCACACCGCGAAACGTCGCGCAGAAGCTTTACCTGCAGGCCATGCAGGACTTCGACATCACGATTTCAATCGGTCCGGCCGGAACGGGAAAGACTTTCCTGGCGGTCGCCGCCGCGGCGGCGGCGCTTTCGGAGAAAACGATCAAACGGATCGTCCTCTGCCGCCCGGCCGTCGAAGCCGGTGAGCGCCTCGGATTTCTTCCCGGCGACATCGCGGAAAAGGTCAATCCGTATCTGCGGCCGCTCTACGACTCGCTGTACGACATCATCGGCCTCGAGAAAGTCGACAAGCTGATGGAGCGCGGCGTCATCGAGATCGCGCCGCTGGCCTTCATGCGGGGACGGACGCTCAACGATGCCTTCATCATCCTTGACGAAGCGCAGAACACCACGCCCGAGCAGATGAAGATGTTTCTCACGCGACTCGGATTCGGATCAAAGGCAGTCGTCACCGGCGACGTGACGCAGATCGATTTGCCGGAAGGCAAAAAATCGGGCTTGCGCGTGGCGCGTCAGATCCTGACGAACGTCGAGGGGATCAAATTCTTCGACTTCAGCGACAGGGATGTGGTGCGGCATCCGCTGGTGCAGAAAGTGGTGGTCGCGTACGACCGCGCGGACAAGGAACGCAAGCAAACTTGAGAGTTGGCGCATTCGTCCGCAAGGTACTTCGCGCTGCCGGCGGTCCAATGAAAGATGTCTCGATCGTATTCGTCGACGACAGCACGATGCGCAAACTCAATCGCCAGTTTCGACACAAAAACAAGACGACGGATGTGCTCACCTTCCCCTACGACGATGCCTGCGAGATCGTGATCTCGATCGATCAGGCGCGCCGGCAGGCCGCGCGCGAAAAACATACGGTCGCGACCGAGCTCCGCTACCTCATCCTCCACGGCGTCCTCCACGGCCTCGGCTACGATCACGAAACCGACCGCGGCGAGATGAACGCGCTGGAGTTGCAGGTCAGGGACGCGGTGGGTTTGGAGTGACGCCGTCGAACTCGAGCTTCGTGTTCTTGACGTCGATCAGCGGTCCGAGCTCGTAAATGTTGCGATAGCCGTAGCTGTACAGCGCGATGAAGGTCGACAGATTGAGCGAGGCGCGCGCGATCTTCGACGGAAATGCAGACGGCGCGTTGGTGAAATTGTTGTTGCAGTAGATCAGGACCCGCGTGTTGCGGCTCGGAATCGTCTGCGGGAGGCTGTCGACCGTGATGTCGGGAAAGCTCAGATTGACCGCGCCGCGAATGTGCAGCTCGTCGAATTTCGCACGGCTCCGCGCGTCGAGGATGATGGTGTCGGGCTCGCCGCTCATGCGGATGAATTCCTCTTCCGACACGCGACGCGATTCCCGGTAAACGGCCGCCTCTTTCGCGACCGCCAGATAGCCCGGCATGTCGATCGCCGGATTTTGGATTGCCAGGAGGACCGCGAAAATCATCATGCTAGTTAGACGAGTCAGGCGGGAAACGGTTGGCTTCACCACAGAGCACACAGAGATCACAGAGATGTCTCAGTGTGCTCTGTGCTCTCTGTGGTGAACAAACTCAGTCGAAGGCGATGACGCCGTCCTTCCACAGCTTGTAAAAAATCAGCATGGCATCCGATTCGCGGATCGGACTGATTTTCATCAGCGATCCAAGGTTATACGTTCCGTTGATTCGCGAGAGGATGAACCCTTCGTTCGGCGTGAAATTCATCGTGGTGATTTCGGCGATCGGCTTGGCGATGCGCGGAATGCGCGCGTCCGTGATTCCCTGCTGATAGAGGTCGGCGAGAATGACGGCCTCCGCCCCTTTGATCGCGCTGCGCACGCCCGACTGTCCGGAATCGAGGTTCTCGGCCGCTTTGAGGAGCCGCTGCGTCTTCTCGTAATCCTTGTGCTTGAGGGCCTGCTGCGCGCGCGACAGCAGTGATTGCACTTCGTCGGTTTCGCTGACCTGCGCTTCTTCAAACGGCGCCTCTTCCTTCGTCGCTGGCCCTCCCGGCTCCGTCATTCGGATGTAGCCGTCGCGCGTCAATGTGTGCAGCGTCGAACAGACCGCAAACAGTGACGACCGCGATTCCAGCTCGATCTCGGCGATTGTGCGTTTGCCATCGACCGCGTGGACGATCATCCGCTGCACTTCATTGAGGTCTTTCTCCGGAATCGTGCCGGCGATGATCGGAATCATCACGTCGTGAGGAATGACCTCGCGAATCCGCGACCACTCGTCGACGCGCCGGGTGCCCTCCATGATGATGCCGGTGACGTCGACCTGCAGCGGGATCATCTCCATCGTCGGAAGCTCGCCGTCGAGAAAGCGAAACTCTCCTTCGCGCCACAGAAAGATGTCGTAGATTTCCTCCTCCGCTTTCAGCCGCATGAGGCGCACCAGATCCCCCTCTGGGATGACGTCGATCATCACCAGAATTTTCCCGAGGAGGATGCCGGACTGCTGCTGGACTTCCATGGCTTTCATCAGCTCGGCCTCGCTGATGAATCCGTGGCTGATCAGAAACTGGCCGAGGTAATCGCGGGGATCGTTGGAGGCCGATGAAATCACTCGGCCCTGTTTGAAGAAGACTTTTTTTTCGACGGATTTGCTGGTGACGACCAGCGTGCCGGTCTTCTGCCCCAGGCTGAGCCACTGCAGCAGATCGCCGGGGAGCATTGTCTTCAGATTGCCGCTTACACCCATCAGGAACGGCCATTTTAAGGCGTCGGGCGTCGGACGCCTGATACGCTCTAACAGATGGACGACGAAAAGCCCTTCTTCGACGAAGGCGATCTGACCCTTCGCCTCTTCGACCCCGCCACGGATCTCGGCATCCCGGGCGCGTTTCCATTCACGCGCGGTCCGCAGCCGACTGGGTATCGCGGCAAGCTGTGGACAATGCGGCAATACGCCGGATTCTCGACCGCTGCCGAATCGAATCAACGCTATCGCTACTTGCTCGAGCGAGGCACGACCGGCCTCTCCATCGCCTTCGATCTGCCGACGCAGATTGGAATGGACTCCGACGACTCGCGCGCGCGAGGGGAGGTCGGAAAGGTCGGCGTCGCGATCGATTCGATCGCCGACATGGACACGCTCCTCGACCAGATCCCGCTCGACCGGGTCTCGATCTCCATGACGATCAACGCGCCGGCATCGATTCTTCTGGCGCTCTTGCTCGTCGTCGCGGAGCGACGCGGCGTCGCATGGGCGAAGCTCAACGGCACGATCCAGAACGACATCCTCAAAGAGTACGTGGCGCGCGGCACTTATATTTTTCCGCCGGCGCCGTCGCTTGGCCTCGTCACCGACATCTTCGAGTTCTGCGCGACGGAAGTTCCGCGCTGGAACACGATCTCGGTGTCGGGCTACCACATCCGGGAAGCGGGAGCGACGGCGGTACAGGAAGTGGCGTTCACGCTTGCGAACGGGCTGCAGTACGTGAAGGCGGCCGTCGATCGGCACCTGGATGTCGATGTCTTCGCACCGCGCATCTCGTTTTTTTTCAACGCCCACAACAATTTCCTGGAAGAAGTCGCGAAGTTCAGAGCCGCACGAAAACTGTGGGCGAAGCTGATGACAGAGCGCTACGCGCCGAAAGATCCCCGCTCGGTCGCTTTGCGCTTTCACGCGCAGACCGCTGGATCGACGCTCACGGCGCAGCAGCCGGAGAACAACGTCGTGCGCGTCGCCTATCAGGCGATGGCGGCGGTCTTTGGAGGCTGTCAGTCGCTGCACACCAACAGCCGCGACGAAGCGCTGGCGCTGCCGACGGAAGAGTCGGCGACGATCGCGCTGCGAACGCAGCAGATCCTGGCCCACGAAACGGGAGTGACAGAGGCCGTCGATCCGCTGGCAGGGTCGTACGCCATGGAGGCGATGACGCTCGACATCGAACGCGGCGCGCGCGAGCTGATCGAGAAGATCGATACCATGGGCGGCGCAATGGCCGCGATCGAGTCGGGATTCGTGCAGCGCGCGATCGGCGACGCAGCCTACGCAGCGCAGCAGGCAGTGGAGTCGAAGAAAAGCATTGTCGTCGGCGTGAACGACTTCGTCGACGAGACGTCCTCGCTTCCGACTCTGACGATCGATGAGAGCGTCGAACGCGATCAGGTCGCCCGTCTGCGCGCGTTCCGTGACAAGCGGCGCGGCGATTTCCGTTCCGCGCTCGCGGCACTCGACGCCGCGGCGCGAGATCGCAAAAATCTCATGCCGCCCATCGTCGATTGCGTGCGGAATGACTGCACCATCGGCGAGATTGTATCGACGCTGAAGAAAACCTTCGGCGAGCACTCCGACCAGGGATTTTGATCATGCAAAGAGTCGTCAAGTCCATTCTTCTCATCGTTCTCACGGTTGCTGCCACGGTTCGCGGACAGGAAGATGACCTTCGCAGACGTCTTGACTGGCTGAATTCGCGGTTTGGCATCATTGATCCGCAAGAGCGTCTCGATGCGATGCGCCACGAGTATGAGACTCGGCGCGCGGAAGGGCGACGCTCCGCGTTAGCCGTCGCGGGGACGAATTGGAAGTCCCTCGGCCCGACCAACAGCGCCGGCCGCATTTCCTCGATTGCGTTTCATCCGTCGGACCCCAATACCCTTTTCGTCGCCGCCGCCACGGGTGGTGTATGGAAGACTTCTGACGCCGGCGCGAGCTGGCAGCCGCTGACCGATGATATCGGCACCGTGAGCATCGGCGCGGTGGTTGTTGATCCGACGAATTCCGATATTGTCTATGTCGGTACAGGTGAAGCCGATGCTCTTTCGCAGGGTATCGGCATTCTCAAGTCCACGGACGGCGGGCGTACGTGGTCGTTTCCGGCCACGGTCCTGTCGAGCGCCTTCTACGCCATCTCGATCAATCCTGCCAATACGCAGGAACTTTTGGCGGCGACGATCAGCGGTGCGTATCGATCGACCGACGGAGGCGCGACCTGGACGCAGGTGATCTCCGACAAGAAATATCTCAGCGTCACCGGTCTTTCACGGCACCCAACGAAACCGAATGTCGTCTGGGCGACAACCTGGGATGGCGACAACTGGTGCGCGTCGACTCGGAACTGCAGCTACTCCTCACCGCGTCTTCTCAAATCGCTTGATGGCGGAACCACGTGGACGGAAAAAGGCGTTGCCGTGGTTCTCAACCTTCCCGCTTCCACCGCAACAACTGCGGTTCATCGGATGTCGCTGGCCATCAGCCCAACGAATCCCTCGACGATGTACGTACTGTTTGAAACATCGGAAGGGCAAACACTGACCTACAACCCCGCCGCCTACACCACTCACATTTACAAGAGCATCGACGAAGGCGAGACGTGGTCGGAATTGCGTCAGGTTTCGCGAAATTCGAGCTTCTCCGTGCAACATCTGCTCGCGAGTCAGGGCTGGTACAACAACGCAATCGTCGTGTCGCCAAGTAACGACAACGTTGTCATCGCTGCCGGCACGTACTACACAAAAACCACAGATGGCGGTCTGCACTGGGATTTACTGTCGAGCTCCAGTCAATTGCATGTCGACGTGCATCAACTCCGCTATAACGGCACGACATTGTGGATCGCGAACGATGGCGGCATCTGGTCCTCCTCCGACGACGCCACGACCGTTGTGCCTCACAACCGCGGCTTGGTCATTCGTCAGTATTACGCGCTGACCTCCGATTCATCGCACCGCAATCGGATCTTCGCCGGCTCGCAGGACAACGGAACCGATCGCCGGCCGGACTCCGGGGGGACGGAATGGGACATTGTCACAGGCGGAGATGCACTTGAACCGACGATCGACGCCAATGTGCCCTCCATTGCGTACATTGATGTGACTG
>QHVX01000006.1:0-3061 GCA_003222375.1 Acidobacteriota bacterium | reverse complement strand
CTTTCCTGTGGCGTTGGTGGGCGATTCGCAGAAACCGTCAACGCTGTACGTCGGAACCTGGCGTGTGTGGCGGACAACCAACGGCGCAGAAACGTGGGAGCCACTTCCAACGACAACCACCGACGGCTCGACGTGGCCGCCGAACGGAAGGATTCGGACGATCGCTGTTGCTCCGAGCGACAGTTCGACTCTGATGGTCACGATTAATGAACTGAGCACTCTGACTCCATCAATCTTCCGCTCGACCGACGGAGGTCGCACGTGGATCGATGTCACCGGCAACGTGCGCTTGTCTCCCCGGTATGTGATCAACGTCGCCATTGATCCGCGCGATCCGAAAATCGCCTATGTAACTTTGGCCGGCTATCGTCCGAATCGCGTCTGGAAGACAACCGACGGCGGCATGACGTGGGAAGCACGCGCCGATGGCCTCCCGACCTTTCCAGTGCCGAGGTTACGCATCGATCCGACTGACTCCAACGTGCTCTATTGCGCGACGCAGGCCGGCATCTTTCGATCCACCGACGCCGGTATGACGTGGAGCCGCTTTGGAACTGGACTGCCGAACGTCGAGGTCGATGACGTCAGCATCCTCAAGGATGGCTCGACTCTGCGCATCGGTACGTACGGCCGCGGAGCATGGGAGCTCGATGTGCCACCGCTTCCGAATTCGCACCATCGCATTCGACGGTTCGGTGTCGGATCCCGATATCGGTGATACCGCACTTGCAACCTGGACTTTCCCCGACGACTGGCAGAGCGTCCCGATGACACCGGGACGCAGTGTCAACCACACCTTCTACAAGGCGGGCGTCTATCCTGTCAGTCTGACGGCAGTCGATACACATGGCGCGCGTTCATCGGCATTTGTGAATGTCATGATCGGCGAGTCTTTCGACGACTGTTCGACTCCACGCGTCATTCCATCAAATGCGACGCTGCCGCTGTCGATCATCATCAACAACGAGATGGCGAGCTTGCAGGGTTCCGATCCAACACTACAGTGTGTGTTGCGCGTTTACGACTCGCTCTGGTTCGAATTTACGTCGCCCGCCGACGGTATCTATGAATTCTCGACTTGTGGTACATCGAACTACTCCGCTCTGTCACTTTGGAACGGTCCTGCATGTGGACCGTATGTTGCGAGCGCGTGCAGTACCGGACCGTGCGCATCAGGAGACGGCTCGCGCATGCAATTCACCGCCCTCAGCGGACAGACGGTACGGGTGCAGGTGAGCAAATTTGTGAGCTACGATGCCGGACGCTCTTTCACACTCTCTCTCAGCAAGGTCGATAACTCTGCCACTGTGCCGATGATCACGAGCGTGAGCGCGATGAACGGCCCGGTGGCAGGCGGAACCTCGGTCATCGTCGGCGGCGCGAATTTCAAGGAGCCGCTGACGCTATCGTTCGGCGGATCGCCGGCGGCAGCGACGCTGATCGATTCCGAGCACATTGCGGCGACAACGCCCCCACATGCGGCCGGAACTGTCGACATCGCCATAACGGATGCGCAGGGAAAAATCGGTACTCTCAGCGGCGGATTCACCTACTTCGGAACTCTCCCGCAACGCCGCAGAGCCGTGCACTGATCACCAGCTCCGAGAAAGACGATGACGATGACGAAGAAGAAGAAGAGGACGAGCTCGATCCCCACGAGCTCGACGACGATCCGCTCGAACCGAACGTCCACCCGCGGGAGCGTCGCCGCCGGTGTGGGATGAGGCTCACGATGATCGTGACCACGAACATGACTGCAAAGAAAATCGGTAGAAGGATGCCGATTACGCTTCCCGACTCCTTCTTTCCCTCGGCGACCGTCTTTCCCCTTCCGCGGTACTCCTCGCCGCGAATCGTCGCCACCATCGCCTCGACGCCATGTTCGATGCCGGCGGAATAATCACCGCGTTTGAACTCCGGCTTGATGACTGTCTCGATGATGCGTTTCGACTTAGCGTCGGTCAGCGCGCCTTCGAGGCCGTAACCAACCTCGATGCGCATTTTGCGTTCATCGACGAAGACAAACAGAATCGCGCCGTTGTCCTTTTCCTTTTGTCCGACGCCCCACTGTTTCATTGCCTCGCTGCCCATCTCCTCGATCGTGGTGTCCACAGGCAATTTCCGATCGACGTAAATGAGGATTTGATCGGAGGTCTCGCGCTCGAATTGCGCCAGCTTTTCGTTGAGCGCGCTTGCGTTCTTCAAGACGCCGGCGTGATCGGTGACGTAGTGATCGGGCTTCGGTGGCAGCGAGATTGCCGCGACGAGCGCCAGAATTGTCAGCATCGATCCAATATAATGGCTGCACATGCCCGCGGCGCGCCTCATCCTCGAAGATGGCACGGTGTACCAGGGCGAATCATTCGGAGCGACGGACAACGCCATCGGCGAAGTGGTCTTCAACACTTCGCTGACCGGCTACCAGGAAATCGCGACGGATCCTTCCTATCGATTTCAGATCGTCACGATGACCTACCCGCACATCGGCAACTACGGCGTGGAAGCGGTCGTCGATCAAAGTGCCGCGCCGCAGGTGGCGGGATTCATCGTGCGCGATGTCATCGATGAGCCTTCGAGCGCGCATTCGCAGATGTCGCTCTCCGATTATTTTTCGCGACATCGCATCAGCGCGATTCAGGGCATCGACACGCGCGCGCTGACTCGCAAGATCCGGACTGAGGGGGCCATGCGCGGCATGATCACGAGCCAGGGCGAACGCCCGGTCGATGATGTCGTCGCCGAAGTGCGGCGCGCGCCCTCGATGAGCGGACTCGATCTCGTCCACCGCGTAACGACCGAGAAGGCCTATCCCTTCGGCGAGCATCCGAACGAGGCGCAGCGCCGCGTGGCGGTGTACGACTTCGGCGTGAAGCGCGACATCCTCCGCCAGCTCACGCAGGTCGGCTGCGAAGTCACGGTCTATCCCGCCAAAGCGTCGGCCGAGGAGATTCTGGGCGGCGGCTACGACGGCGTGGTTCTGTCCAACGGACCGGGCGATCCGGAGCCGGTGACGTACGCGCAGGAAAACATCCGGCGCCTGATCGGCAAAATCCCCATCTTC
>QHVX01000404.1 GCA_003222375.1 Acidobacteriota bacterium | reverse complement strand
GACCATGTCGGGCCGGTCCGGAATCGTCTTCGCGCCCTCTTTCGGCTTCTCGACGAATCCTGTCACGCGCCAATCGCTGTCGATCTCGACGATGCCGAAGTGATGCGCCTCGCTGAGCGAGACGGGGATCGTCGCGATCGTCAGATCGGCGTCATTCGCGAGATGTTCCTGCAGCATGTGATTCACATCCATCTTGTAGATGTGATCGCCGCCGAAGACGCAGATGTACTCCGGCTGCTCGTCGAAGATCAGCTCGAGATTCTGGAAAACAGCGTCAGCAGTCCCTCGAAACCAGAACGGACCCTTGCGCATCTGCGCCGGAACGACGTCGACGTACTGTCCGATCTCCGGGACGAGGCGCCACGTCCGCGTGATGTGCTCGATCAGCGAGTTCGACTTGAACTGTGTGAGGACTTTGAGTTTCTGAAAACCGGAATTGATGAAGTTGTTGATGACGAAATCGATGATGCGGTATCGCCCGCCGAACGGAACCGCCGGCTTGGCCCGGTCGCGCGTGAGGGGATAGAGCCGCTCGCCCATGCCGCCGGCCAGGATCATTGTTAGAACGTTTCGCCGAGCGAGTGAACCGTACATGGGGGGTCGATTTTACGCCCGAAGCACGAAAGCAATTCGTGCGCCGTTGTCCGTTCGCCGTTCTCCGAGGTTGGGTGGAACGAGGAACGGACAACGGAGAACGGAGAACCCTATACTTTCCCCGGCCATGGCTGAAAAGGACTACTACGAAATCCTCGGCGTCAAGAAAACGGCGACCGAGGAGGAGATCAAGAAGGCGTATCGGAATCTGGCGAAGAAGCATCATCCCGATAAGAATAAGGGCAACAAGGAAGCCGAGAACAAGTTCAAGGAAATCTCCGAGGCCTACGCGGTGCTCAGCGACAAAGAGAAGCGGGAGCAATACGATCGCCTCGGCCGCGAAGCCTTCTCGTTCGGCGGCGGCGGACAAAATCCGTTCGCCGGCTTCGACTTTTCGCAGTTCACCGGCGGCGGACGTCGCACGCGAAGCGGTCGTCGCACGTCGGGACCAGCCGGCTTCACTGATATTTTTTCCGATCTCTTCGGCGGCGGCGGTCCGGGCAGCATCGAGTTCGAGGAGATCCCGATGCGCGGCCCCGACATCAACGCCGAGCTGACCATCGGATTTCGCGAGGCGGTCACCGGCGCGACGATGGATCTGACCGTCAACGGCGGTCACATCAAAGTGAAGATCCCCGAGGGCGTCGCAGACGGACAAACGATTCGCATACGCGGGAAGGGCGGGGCGGGTGGGCAGGGCGGGCAGGCGGGCGATCTCAACGTGCGCGTGCACGTCACACCGCATCCATTCTTCGAGCGACGCGGCGACGACATTCACATCGATCTGCCGGTGACGGTCGGCGAAGCGATTCGAGGCGCGGAGATCGAAGTGCCGACCATCCAGGGCACCGTTCGGGCCCGCATTCCAAAGGGAACGCAGGGCGGGCAGACGTTCCGATTGACCGGCAAAGGCGTCAAAAAAAAGGGTGGGGGATACGGCGACCAGTACTACCGGATCGAGATTCATGTGCCGAAAGAATCGCCCTCCGACGCCGTGGACAAAATCGAATCTTCGTATCGAGAAAATCCGCGCGTGAATCTGAAAACCGCGCTCTGATCATGATCTCCACCGGACAGATTTTCGTCATCGGGGACTCGCACATCGGTCTCTCTCCGGGCAGCGAGTCGAAGATCCTGGCGTGGCTCGATCGACTCGAGACGCTCCAGCCGCGCGCGCTTTATCTCAACGGCGATCTCTTTCACTACCTGATCGCGCATCCGAAATTCCTGACGCCGGCGATCGAAAGAGTCTTCGATCGACTTCGCAAGCTGCGCGATGCCGGCGTCGGAGTGCACTATGTCGAAGGAAATCGTGACTTCTTCCTTCGTGGATCGTTCGCCGAGAAATCGGTCAGCGACGTGGCAGTCGAGTACGCCCTTCCGGCGGGCGATCGCAAATATCTGATCGTCCACGGCGACAGGATCAATGATCGCGATTATCAGTATCGTTTTTGGAGGCTGGCGTCGAAGAATCCGGTCTCGAAATTCTCGCTCGAGCTGATTCCGCGCAGGACCGCGCGCAGCTTCGTCGATCACGTCGAGAAAAAACTCTCGAAAACGAATTTCAAGCACAAGAGCCGGTTGCCGCTGGCGCAAATGGAAAACTATGCGAAGAAGCGGCGCGCCGAGGGGTTCACGAATGTGGTGTTCGGCCACTTCCACGAAAAGCTCGTGATGCCGGCCGGCGACGCCACAGTCGCTATCGTTCCGCCGTGGTACGAGAATGGCGAAGCGATGGTCATCAATCAGGCAGAAGGCAGAAGTGGAAACTAGAAATTGCTTCCTTCTGCTTTCTGCCTTCAGCCTTCTGCATTCATCATGATCGTCACGTTCCTCGGTTCCGGCACTTCCACCGGCGTTCCGGTCGTCGGCTGCCGATGCGGAGTGTGCACATCGGGCGATCCGCGCAATCAGCGTCTGCGGCAATCGGTGAAGATCGAGGCGAATGGAAAATATTTTCTGATCGACACCACTCCCGATCTGAGGGCGCAGCTCCTGCGCGATCCAATCCCCAGGCTCGATTTTGTCCTGTTCACGCATTCGCATTCCGATCACCTGATGGGCCTGGACGACATCCGCCCCTTCAATTTTCGGCAGCGTGAAACGATCCACGCTTTCGCGAATGCGCCGACGGCCAAGGCGATTCGCCGCGCATTCAGCTACATCTGGAACGATACGCAGATCGGCGGCGGCAAGCCGCAACTCGATCTGCATGAAGTCGACGGCGCCTTTCGACACGACGGAATCGACATCACGCCTCTTCCGGTCTGCCACGGCGATTGGACGATTCTCGGCTTTCGCATCGGACCGTTTGCGTACATCACCGACACGAACGGGATTCCGGAGCGGACGGTCGAACTGCTGCGCGGCGTCGACACGCTCGCCCTCGATGGCTTGCGTCCTTCGCCGCCGCATCCGACACACTTCACGATCAGTGAGGCCATCGAGGCCGCGGACCGCATCGCCGCGCGCATCACGTACCTGATCCATCTCACGCACGACATCGACCACGCCGCGTTCGAAGCGACTCTGCCGGCAAACGTCCGTCTGGCCTACGACGGCCTGCGGCTCGAATTTAACGATGAACGATGAGAGATGAACGATGAACGCGCGCGCGCCGTGGAAGTCGGTTGTAATGTGACTTGAGCGGACCCCCTTGATCGTTCATCGCTCATCGTTCATCGTTCATCGCTCATGAAGGTCATCCCGAAGATCGGCCCCGTCAACGCGACCGTCACCGCTCCGCCGTCCAAGTCGTACTCGGTTCGCGCGCTTTTGCTCGGAGCCATGTCGGAAGGGACGACGACGATCACGAATTGCCTCGATGCCGATGACACGCGCTACGCGCTGGAGGCGATCCGCACGATCGGCTTCGACGTCGGCGGCTCGTTCAAGGATGGCATCCACATCGGCGAGCGAAAAAGCATGTCGGCGAATGAGGTGCCGATCTTTGTCGGTAATGCCGGCACTGCGATGCGTTTCATGACCGGATGGTTAGCGTTCACGCCCGGCCGCTTCCTGCTCCACGGCGAAAAGCGGATGCACGAGCGCCCGATCGGCGATCTCGTCGAGGTTCTGCTGGGCATCGGCGCCGAGGTGGAGTATGTCGAGAGTGAGGGTTATCCGCCTTTGAAAATTCGCGGCAAGAAAATGCGCGGAGGATTCGATGTTGCGATCTCGGCGGACACATCGAGTCAATTCGCCTCGGCGCTGATGTTAGGCGGAGCGACGCTGCCCGACGGAATCACGCTGCGGATCGAATCGATCGCGTCAGCGCCGTACATCGACATCACTGCGGCGGTGCTCGCTGATTTCGGTGCGACCGTGCAGCGCAGCGGAAACGTCGTTCGCATCCGAGCGGCACGCCTTCGCTGCGACGCGTATCGCGTCGAGGGCGATTACTCGTCGGCATCGTATTGGTTTGCTGCGGCCGCAGCCACGCACGGCACGATGCACGTTCGCGGACTCGTGACGCCTTCGGCGCAAGGTGATGCGCGATTTCTCGACATCCTCGAATCGATCGGATGCCAGGTCATTCGCGACGAGGTGATCACTGTCGTCGGAGGCGATGTACTGCGCGGCGCAGCGTTCGACTGCAACGCGACGCCGGATATCGTCCCGACATTGGCCGCCATCGCCCCGCTGGCCGAGTCGCCGGTCGAGATCGTGAACGTGGCGAACTTGCGCGTGAAAGAATCGGATCGATTGGCAACCGTGACACAGGAGCTGCAGCGGTTAGGCGCGCGCGTTCAAGAGAGCGCCGATGGCCTTCGGATCGAGCCGGGCTGGTCCAGTGAGGCCGCTAGTCTCGACACGCACAATGACCATCGGATCGCGATGTCCTTTGCAATTGCTGGACTTGCGCGCGGCGGCGTAAGTATTGAAAACGAACAGGTTGTGTCGAAGTCTTACCCCAGGTTCTGGCGCACTCTGCAAAAAAATGCCCACCTGGTATTTGCTGTTAGCCCTGGCGTTCATCATCGCGAACGGCGTGTTCGTGGCCGCCGAATTTGCGATCATCAAGGTGCGGCCAACGCAGCTCGCGGAGCTGGCCGCCGCCGGAAGCTCGCGCGCTCGCATGGCGCGCCGGATCCTCAAGAAGCTCGACACGTATCTTTCCGCGACCCAGCTCGGGGTGACGCTGGCATCGTTGGCACTGGGCTGGATCGGCGAGCCGGTCTTCGAAAAATTCATCGAGCCATCGGTGTCGATGTTTGGCGCCTACAGCCCGGCGATCGCACATTCGATTTCCGCCATTCTGGCGTTCCTCATGATTTCGTGGCTGCACATCACGTTCGGCGAGCTCGGACCGAAGTACATCGCCGTTGGAAAAACCCTCGGCACCGCGCTGGTGCTGTCGCACTTCTTGCGCGGGTTTTACGTGATCATGTTTCCAGTCATCTTTGTTTTGAACAAAACGTCGAACGCAGTTCTCGACGTCCTCGGCATTCGCCCGCAGGCCGGTGACACCGCGCATTCACAAGAGGAGCTGCGCCTGCTTCTGGCGAGCTCCGAAAAAGCGGGGATTCTCTCCGAAGAAAATCGCGAGATCATCGAAGGCGTCTTTCAGTTTTCAAAACGCACTGCGCGGCAGATCATGGTGCCGCGCACGGACGTCGCGGTGCTTTCGACAGCGAAATCGATCGCCGAGAATCTCGAGATCATTCGCACGACGCGACACACACGCTATCCGCTGTGCGAGGGAACGCTCGATCGGACGATCGGCCTCGTTCACGTGAAGGACCTGCTTCTCGCTCAGCTTCGCGGTCCCGGCCGATCGCTGGTCGAGCTCAAGCGCGACATCCTGTTCGTTCCGGAGAACAGCAACATCGAGGCGCTGCTGTCGCAGTTCATCGAGCACAAGACGCACATGGCGGTCGTGCTCGACGAGTACGGCGGCGCGTCGGGCATCGTCTCGCTCGAGAACATCACCGAGGAATTGTTCGGGCAGATTCAGGACGAGTTCGACCGCGAGCGCCCCGAGATCGAGCCGCTCGGCAACGGACGCTATCGCGTTCGCGGTGACTACCTGATCGAAGATCTCGCCGACCGCCTCAAAGTCGACCTCGGCGAGCCGGCCGAGGAAACGATCGGCGGGTACGTGGCGGCGCGAATCGGGCGGGAGGTGGCGCCCGGCGATCGGACGAGTCTCGGCGATCTGTCGATCGAGGTCGTCGATGCCGAGCGTTTTCGCGTGCGCTGGGTCATCGTGCAGACCCAGATGCCGAAGACGGAAGAAGCGGAAGAAGAGGCGGAGACGATTTCCTAGGGCCTCGCGCGGACCGCCTCATCCTCGTTCTTATTCGTCTTGAGCGCGCGATCGTGAAATTCGACGACGATGTCGCGCACGCGTTCCGGCTCGTCGACGAGGTAGATGCTGTCGACGTCTGCCGGCGCGATGTTGTTGGCGCCGAGAACTCGCTCGCGCAGCCAGTCGAGGAAGCCGCCCCAGTAGTCCTTGCCGTAGAGGATGACTGGAAAATTACTAATCTTTTTAGTTTGTATTAATGTTAACGCCCCGAAGATCTCGTCGAGCGTCCCGAAGCCGCCCGGGAAGGTGATGAAGGCCTCCGA
>QHVX01000403.1 GCA_003222375.1 Acidobacteriota bacterium | reverse complement strand
ATCGCGTCGCAATCGTCGTGAACGATGACGACCGCGTCGACCTCGAAGCCATTTTTCTCGAGGATGTCGCGCACGGCCGGCCCGGAGCGATCTTCGCGCGTGCCCTCGGCAGCGCTGTCGGAGCAGGTGATGACCCGTGCTTTGATCACGGGTGCGTATTGTATGGTTGCCGGCAACCGTGAAACGCAGCGATTTCGCATACGAACTTCCGCCCGAGCGCATCGCACAGACGCCGCGCGAGCGCGGACGCGCGCGCATGCTGGTCGTCACGCCGCCCGACAAAATTGTTCATGATAATTTTATACATTTTCCAGACCTGCTCGAAGCGACCGACACGCTGGTGATCAACGACACCCGGGTCATTCCGGCCCGTCTCTTCGCCGAGCCGAAGGGCGCGATGCAGCGCCGCATCGAGGTCCTGCTCGTCGAGCAGCGCGACGCGATGACGTGGGAAGCGTGGTGCAAGCCTGCGCGACGGGTGCGTGCCGGCGATGTCTTGCGCTTTTCGGATCGCCTCGCTGCGCACGTCCTCGAAAAAAGCGAAGGCACGATCGTGATCCGCTTCGAAGGCGACGTGAACGAAATCGATCGCATCGGTGTCGCGCCTCTGCCGCCGTACATCGCGCGGGCATCGACCGACGGCGATCGCGAGTCGTATCAGACGATTTATGCGCGCGAGCGCGGCGCGATCGCGGCACCGACCGCCGGCCTGCACTTCACGAACGAGATTCTCGATCGCATCGCCGGGCGCGGCATCGACATCGTTCGGATCACGCTGCACGTCGGCATCGGCACGTTCGAGCCGGTGAAGGTCGTCGACATCAGCACACACGTGATGCACAGCGAACGCTACGAGATCAGCGAGGAAGCGGCGGCCAGACTCAACGCCGCGAGATCAATCGTGGCGGTGGGGACAACGACGGTTCGCGCGCTCGAAAGTGCCGCGCCCCGCTTCGAGCCGGGCCGCCGCGAAACGAACATCTTCATCACGCCGGGATATCGGTTCAAAGCCGTCGACAAGCTGCTGACCAATTTCCATTTGCCTCAGTCGACGCTGCTCATGCTGGTGTCGGCGTTCGCAGGCGTCGAGACGATCCGCCGCGCATACACGGAAGCGATCCGCGAGAGATATTTTTTCTACAGCTACGGCGACTGCATGTTCATCACCA
Organism: Acidobacteriota bacterium; assembly: GCA_003222375.1. GTDB lineage: Bacteria > Acidobacteriota > Thermoanaerobaculia > Gp7-AA8 > Gp7-AA8 > Gp7-AA10. The sequence goes on along the minus strand of QHVX01000403.1, from coordinate 3,784 downwards.
GTAGCTCGTCGTGATCGTGCAGTCACCCAACACCACTGCCTGACACGCGAGGCGCGACTCGGGATCTTTTTCGAATCGCGTCGGCGGCGTGAGGTTCTCCGCTCCTTCTACGACACGGACGCGGCAACGGTTGCAGATGCCGATGCCGCCGCACGCGTTTCCGATCGGCGCGCCGGTCCGCCGCGCAACATCCAGAAGCGTTTCGTTGTGTTTTGCAACACCGCTGTTTCCTAACGGTGAAAAGGACACCCGCATCGCAACTTTCTCCGCTTCCGGTCGTCTATTAGATCAAAACAAGCGTGGGAGGCACCGATGAAGACGACGATCAAAAAGATGGATGAAACGAAGCTGGCGGCGGAGATCGTCGGAGTTCTCGACCCGGCAGTTGTGCGCGTTTGTTCGGAAGTGCGCGACGCGATCCGATACGCTGTTCGTGGAAAGTCGCTCAAGCTGCGCAGCATTCTGCTTCGGCGTGACGCGCTGCGGCGCCTGCTCACCGATCCGGCCCGCGACGTGAAGATCGAGTACCTCAAGCGCGATCTCGTCCGCGCCGCGATGCACCGCATCGAATACCGCTATCCGCATGCGGCCTCCTCGCGGTCCGACTGCGATGAGCAGGCCATCGAAGCCGCCATCTGACGAATCGTAGGTTGACTGCTTTTATTACCGTCGAATCGATGGTAAGATTTCAGTGTGTCCGACGATCTGGATGCACTGGACCTCAAGATCCTGACGGTGCTGGTGAAGGACGGTCGCGCCCCGGCGACGCAGATTGCCGAGCGCATCGGCTTGTCCCGCCCGGCGGTCGCCGATCGCATCGAGCGCCTCGAGCGGCAGGGCATCATCCGCGGCACCACCACCGTCGTCGATCCAGCCGCGCTCGGCCGTAACATCACTGCCTTCGTCTCTTGCAGGATAAACGGGCAGATGACGCCGCAGGTGTGGAAAGCGTTTCAACGCGTTCTGAAGTCCGATGAAGTGTTGGAGGCGCACACCGTCGCGGGCGATGATTGCTACCTGATCAAAGTGCGCACCGGTTCGATTTCTTCGTTGAACGACCTTGTCTCGCGGCTGACGGCGGCGCCGCTCGGCCTCTCCACGCGCACGACGATCGTGATGCGCACGCATTGCGAGAAAATCGGCGGCGTGGTCCTCGGAGAAGACGCATGAAGCGCGATCGGGTGCTGGCGTACATCGCGTTTGCGATCGTCTGCATCGTGTGGGGCACGACCTACCTCGCGATTCGCGTGGCTTCGTTTTTGCGGGATCGGCACTCTTCGTGATCGCGCGTCTGCGCGGCGAGGTCGTTCCGCGCAACAAGCGCATCCTCGTCGAGTTGCTGATCGTCGGCTTGTTGATGGTGGGCATCGGAAACCTGTCGGTCGTGTGGGCCGAGCAGTGGGTGCCGAGCGGAATCGCTGCGCTTCTCGTCGCGACCGCCCCGTTCTGGGCGGCGCTGCTGGAGCGATTCCGGCGAAACGGCGAGCGCATCGGCGCGCGTCGCGGCATCGGCATGCTGATCGGATTCGTCGGCGTGGCGTTGCTCGTCACGCCCGGCGCGTCGGGCGCCTTCGACGCGCACTTCGTCCTCGGCGCGCTGGCGGTTCAAGTCGGATCGATGTGCTGGCAGTACGGCACGATGCGCGGAAAGTACAACCTCACCGAAGTCTCGCCGTTCATGTCGTCGGCATTCCAGATGTTGATCGGCGGCGTCGCGGTCGGCATCGTCGGCCTCTCGATCGGCGAGGCGCGGCGCCTGACCTGGACGCGCGAAGGCATCGTTGGGCTGACCTATCTCGCCACATTCGGTTCGCTGCTCGCGTATACATCCTACGTTTACGCGCTGAAAAAAATCCGCATGACGAACTTGTCGATGTACGCCTACATCAATCCGCTGGTCGCCGTTCTCCTCGGATGGCTGATCCTCCACGAGCAACTGACGTGGGTCTCGATCCTGGCCATGTGCATCATCCTCGGCGGCGTCGCGCTGGTGCAGAGCGGCGGCCGCCTGAGTCACAGAACGGTGGAGATTCCGGTGCGCGAGGAAACAGCAGCGTAGAATCTCTTCGATGATTCTGGCCGCCCTGGTCGTCGTCGAGCTTTTCACCTCCCAAGGCTGCTCGAGCTGTCCACCGGCCGACGCGCTGATCTCGAAGCTTGCACAAAATCGTGGGCAGGTCATTCCGCTCGCCTTCCACGTCGACTACTGGGACCGCCTGGGATGGCGCGATCCGTTCTCGTCGCGCGAATGGACGGCACGGCAGATGATGTACGTCCGCAGTTTCGCGCTCAACGGCGCTTACACGCCGCAAGCCGTGGTTAACGGCTCGCGCCAGTTCGTCGGATCGAATGCCTCAGCCCTGAAGCGCGCGATCGATGAAGCCAAAGACACCGGCAGCCTCACGCTCGATGCGACGCGAAAGGGCTCGAAGATCGAAGGGTCCGTGCGCGCTGATGTGCCGCGCAACAGCGATGTCGTCGTCGTTCTGTTCGAAGACGGCGTCACAACGCATATCGCGCGCGGCGAAAACGAAGGGCGAACGGCCACCGAAGACGCGATCGTGCGGCGTCTCGTACGGACCAACGGCGCGTTCAGCTTCGAGACCGATCCTTCGTGGAAGCGCCTCGGCGTGGTGGCATTTATCCAGAATCGCTCGACTCTCGCGATCACCGCGGCAACCAATGTCATCCTGACCCCGCGAAGCGGGGGAAGGATCTCAATACACGATGATGTGGGTTTGAGACCCTTCGCCGTCTTCGCGGCTCAGGGTGACGCGGTTTCACTTGTAGACTTTGCCGTCCTTCACAACGTGAACGATGTTGCGCAGCGCGGTCATGTCAGTGAGCGGATCGCCGTCGACGACGATGATGTCCGCGAGTTTTCCCGCTGCCAGCGTGCCGAGGTTCGGCTGCTTGAGAAGCTGGGCGGGCCAGTAAGTTGCGGCCCGGATGGCGTCCATCGGCGGCATGCCGAGGTCGACCATTGTTTTGAGCTCGCGCCAGGTCGAGTCGAAATGAAAGTTGAGCGGGATTCCGGAGTCAGTGCCGACGATGATCGTCACGCCGGATTCGCGAAGCTGACGGAATTTGTTCGCGAGCGTCGGCAGGCGTCGCGGCACGAGCCGGAAGTAATCGAGGTGCGAGACGTCCTTGATCGAATCGTGTACGTCTTTGTACATCTCCGGCGGCAGATCGTTCTTCAATCGCTGATCGTCGACGCGTTCCGGAAACCGGAGCGTGTAGTCGTAGAGAAATAAGCCTTCGATTGTCGGACACCAGAACAGCGTGGCGTTGCGGTCGCGAATCATCTGCAGGATGTCATCTTCGTAACCGGGCTTTGTCGCGAGGCCGGTGTGCTCGAAGCAGTCGACGCCTGCCTTGAGGCCTTTTCGGATCTCGTCGGAGCGATGCGCGTGCGCCGCGACCGTCTTGCCACGCTTGTGGGCCTCATCGACGATTGCGTCGACTTCTTCCTGCGTCATCTGATCCTGATCGATCATCTTGATGATGTCGGCGCCGGCGTCGGCGATGATGTCGACTTTCTTGCGCGCGTCGTCGGCGCCATGCACTTCCCATCGAAACTTTGCTTCCAGCGGCGGCGCTACTTTTTGCAGAAACGGTCCGGTGACGAACATGCGGGGGCCGGGGATCTCGCCGCGCTCGATGCGTTTCTTGACCGCCATGATGTCGTCGAGCGGCGCGCCCAGATCGCGCGCGGTCGTGACGCCGGCCATCAGGAGCTCTTTCGCGGAGATCGGCATGATGACGTCGCGATATTGCGTGG
>QHVX01000410.1 GCA_003222375.1 Acidobacteriota bacterium | reverse complement strand
AACTTCCGCTGCTGCGGACGCCCGTCGATGTCGCCTCTCTCTCCCCCGGCGTGACCGGCGATCGTGGCGGACGCGCAACGACTCCAGTTGCGAATCAGCTCTCGATCAATGGCGGCATGGCGTACGACAACAACTTCATGATCAACGGCGTCAACTTCCAGGACAACATCTTCGGCAGCACCAACAACCTCTTCGTCGAAGACGCCATCCAGGAAACGCAGGTCCTGACGTCGGGCATCTCCGCCGAGTACGGACACTTCACCGGCGGCGTCCTGAACGTGATCACGAAGAGCGGCGGCAACCAGTTCACCGGTTCGCTGCGCGACAATATGAACAAGGGAAGCTGGCTCTCGCTGACGCCGTTCGAGCAGGGTTTCCGCGGCAACGGTGTCGCCACAGTAGCTCCCCAGCCGCATACCGCGAAGCTGTCGCACATCTACGAGGCTACTCTGGGCGGTCCGATCATGAAGGACCGCATCTGGTTCTTCGCGGCGGGCCACAAAGAAAAATCAAGCACGCCTCTAAACCTGGCGATCACTGGAATCGCCTACAACCGGGAAGACACAAACAATCGGCCGGAGATCAAGCTCACCGGCAATATCGCGTCCGGCCACACGCTGCAATTCGACTACATCAACAATCCGCTCAAACGCAATCTCGAAACGCAAGTCGCGCCGGCGACGATGTCAGCGCTCGGCCACAACTCTTCGCGCCCGAACAGCGGCTATTCCGCGTTCTACTCCGGCGTTCTCGCGACGAGCCTCTTCGGCGAAGCGCGCTATTCGAAGAAACACTTCGGCTTCCGTGGAGTCGGCGGCACGTTGACGGACATCGTCAACAGCCCGTTCCGATCGAACACGCGCGTGCCGGGCGTGTCGGCCAACGCGACCTTCAATGCGCCGTACTTCGATGCCACTGATCCGGAAGACCGCAACAACAAATCGGCCTTCGCCGCGCTGTCGTACTTCCTCTCCAAACCGAAGTGGGGCAGCCACGACATCAAGGGCGGCTACGAACGTTTCACCGATGAGCGCACTGGCGGCAACAGCCAGACCGCGACCAACTACGTTTTCTACGGCGGCTACAAGAACGCAAACGGTCTTCCGGTGACCGACGCAAACGGCGATTTCATTCCGCTGTTCAACCCCTGCACCGTACCCTGCACCGCCGCAGGCGGCGCATCGACGGACACGCGCATCGGCTATTGGCTGTCTACACGCGGCGCTAAGATCGACACCGATACCGACTCGCTGTTCATCAATGACCGATGGAATCTGAATCAGTATCTCAACTTCAACCTCGGTGCGCGCTACGAGAAGACGAAAGCGCACGCCACCGGTGGCATTATCGGCGTCGACACTTCGAACCTCGTGCCGCGACTCGGCGCATCGTACGATCCGATGGGCAATGGCCGATTCAAAGTCGATGTGACGTACGCGCAGTATGTCGGCCGCTATAACCCCGCTCTCATTGGCTCGAACACCGCGGTCGGCCACCCATCGCTCCTTTACGGCTACTACACCGGTCCGAAGGGCGAAGGCAAAGATTTCGCTCCAGGCTTCAATCCGGCGAACTACAAGTTCTATTACGCGAGCGTTCCCACCGCCAACATCTTCTTCGGAAAGGATCTCCACGCACCGGTCAGCAATGAGTGGTCGGTTTCAGGCGGCGCTGCCCTGCCGAAGAACGGCTGGCTGAAGGCGACATTGACGAACCGCCGGTATACCGATTTCATCGAGGACTTCGTTCTGATCAAGAACGGATGCACGAACATCTCGCTGCAGGGAATCAATGCCGGCTGCGCCGACAACATCGTGTATAACAACAGCAATCTTCCGAAGCGAACCTATCGCGCAACGGAGCTGCAGTCGCATTACGACCTCACCCGTTCGTGGGCCGTGGAAGGAAACTGGACCCATCAGCTCAGAAATCACGGCAACTACGAGGGCGAGGCCGGACAGTCGATCGGCGCGTCACAACTCGGCAATCGACCCGAAATGCAGAGCCCGCGCGAGATTCCGTTCGGCCGGCTTGCGCAATTCGAGGCAGACCGCGTTCGTCTCTGGACGACGTATGGGTTCAACCTCGGCCGGTTCGGAAGTCTGTCGAGCGGCCTGCTCTATCGTTACGACTCCGGCCAGCCTTTCAGCTACTCCGCCTCAGTCGGCCGAACGGCGGCCTCGCGAGCGCTCAATCCTGGATACACAGGGGCCGGCAGCTCTGTGACGCTGTTCTTCGGCGATCGCGGGGCAGGTACGTTCCCATCGGCCTCGCTGTTCGATGCCTCGCTGCAGTACAACATCCCGATCTACCGCG
>QHVX01000005.1 GCA_003222375.1 Acidobacteriota bacterium | reverse complement strand
GACGGCCTGCTTCACTTTCGCGGGCTCGCTGGTGCGGACGTTGAACGCGTGCAAATTCGCGAAATCGCGTGCAGCGGCCCATCGCCGTGCCGTTTCGAGCGCGTGATCGCTGACGTCCGTCACGACGACGACGCTCGCTCCGCTGTGCTCCGCGATCGCAGCAGCCATCGCGCCGATCGGTCCGAATCCCGTGATTGCGACGGCCGCGCCGGCGAGATCGCAGACTTGCGTCGCGTGTACAGCGTTGCCGAGGGCGTCGAGAAAGGCGCCGACGCGAAGGGGGACGTACGGCCCGAGCTTGATGACATTCGAGGCTGGGACTTTAACGAACTCCGCAAATGCGCCGTCGCCGTGCAGACCGAGAATTCTGGTGCGCGCACAGATGTGACCCTGACCCGATCGGCATTGCGGGCATTCGCCGCAGACAACGTGCATCTCGGCCGAGACGTAATCGCCGACGCTGAGGTTCTCGCGCTGCGCGCGTTCGCCGAAGCTCTCAATGAATCCACAGAATTCGTGGCCATAGATTCGCGGTGGCTTGAAGCCCTCACGGATCGACGGATCCCAGTGGTAGATGTGCTTGTCGGTGCCGCAGATGGCGGCAGCCGCGACGCGAATCAGAACCTCATCGGGTCCGGGCTTCGGTACGGGGCAATCGCGAATCTCGGTTCCGGATGCACCGTCAACAGGAGAGGTCTTGACGACGGCCTGCATGGCGAGCGGCCGCGGATGCTATCAGAAATGGCTGCGCGCGAAGCGGTTGACGGCCTCCGCCATCGCAGCGCCGTCGCGATCCCACAGATCTTTGTGTAGCCCGCCTTCCACGCGATAAATCTCTTTCGACGGCGACGCGCACGCATCGAACATCGTGTCGGCCATCCAGCATGGGCATGCTTCGTCGTCGGTACCGTGAAGAATCAACAGCGGAATGCGAAGCTCCTTCAATGCCCGCACGGTGTCGAACGCCCAGCCGCTGATGAGATGCAGCGGCAGTCGCGGAAACGCGACGCGCGTAACATCCGACAGCGTGCTGAATGTCGACTGCAGGATCAGTCCGTCGAACGGATGCTTCTGGGCGACCTGCGCCGCGATCGCGCCGCCGAGCGAAAAGCCGAAGAGAACGGATCGCAGGTGCTTCGGGCGAATTGCGTCGTGATACTGCGCCGCCGCCAGCGTGTCCGCGACCACGCCGCTGACGGTCGTGCGCCCGCTGCTTTTTCCGTAGCCNNNATGGGCGGGATTCGTGAGATTGCCGGTGTTGCCGTGACAGTAGAGCGCCGACGCGATCGGATTCTTCGCGCGCAGATACCAGCCGTAGAGCATTTCTCCGTCGTCGGTTTCGATCCAGACTTCTTCCGTTTGCGCGCGCGGAATCCCGTAATCCTCGGGATTCCAGCTCATGACCGGATCGCGTGTCGGACGGAATAGCTTCGCGATGCGGAAGAGGCGGCGGGCGACTTCGAGGGCAACAATCGTTCCGCCGGTGACCAGCACCGGCAGGGACAACTTCTTGATCCGCCTCACGCTCGCTCTCTGCACTGCTAAATACAAAACCAATTGTAACGCCGTGCTAAATTCCCGGTGTGCCTCGCCACGTCGATAGTCGAACGCGGGTCCGCTACCAGGAGACCGACCAGATGGGAATCGTGCATCACGCCAACTACATCGTCTGGTTCGAAATCGGCCGCACCGATCTTTGCCGCGAGACCGGATTCCCGTATCGCGAGATTGAAAACCGAGGGTTGATTCTGGTTGTGACGGAAGTCAACTGCCGTTATCGCGCGCCCTATCACTACGACGACGATGTGCTGATCCGAACGTTCGTGACGGAAGCGGCCAGCCGCGCAATGACCTTCGGATACGAGCTTCGCGACGGGAGCGGCGAGCGTGTGCACGCCACCGGTTACAGCAAGCACGTGTGGGTCGATCGCGAGAGCCGCCGGCCGACGACCGCCGACGCCGAAGTCATGAAAGCCTTCGAGCCCTTCCTGCCGTAGAATTTCCGGCATGCTCGGAAAAATCGGCGCCTTGCTGATCGCTATAGGAGTCGTCTGCCCGGCATTCGGAGACGAGACGCTTTCGGTGGTCGTCACTGACTCGAAAGGCAATCGCGTCCGATCGCTCGCTCGCACGGATTTCCAGGTTTCAAAAACCGACATCGTCGCCTTCAACAACGCGACCGGCGCGATTCCTCGCCGCATCGCGATCGTTCTCGACACCACAACGATCACGCTTCCTGCGCGAGTCGCGATCGTCGAGGCGACGCGTGACTTTCTCGCGAAGTCGCTGCGCCCGGACGATCGCGTGCTCATTCTCACCGCCGGGCAGTCGCTGACGCCGTTGTCCGAGTGGACGGCCGACAAGACCAAGATCGAGACGGCGCTGCAACGTGCGTCGACAGCAGCGTCGCAGACCATGGCCGGCGATCGCGCCCAGGCCGAAAGGCGAATTCAGGAGCTCATCACCAACATCCAGCAAACGCGCAACACATTCGAGAGCTTCGACACGCTCCTCAATGCCGTTCGCAATTACGCCGCTGCCGTTTATCGCGACACGCGGCAGTCGATCTGCCTGTTGGCGACGGTCACCGATCTCTTTCCATCGCGCGCAACGCGAAATGTCTTGATCATCGGCGGCGCGGGGCTTCCCGTTCGACCGGGCGGCGACATGTTCCAGTACCTCGACACGGTCAAAGCGCAGGCCGAGCAGGGACTCCTCGGAGCTGCATTGCGACAAGGCGCCGCGCGCAGCTCGCCGATGTCCGACGCGAACGCCTTCGATCTCACGCAAATGCTTCGCGATTTTGCGGGCGAGGCGTGGAACAAAGGGATCGCGATCTACACGATCGACCCTGAGATGGCCGACTCGGCTTCGACGATGGTCGAGGCGCAGCGGACGATCGATCGCGCCGCGTCTTTCGCCACCACTGCCAATCGCTCGGCGGGTTATCAACTCATCGCCGACGAAACGGGCGGCCTCTCGTTCCTCGCTCGCAAACCGAGCGAGGCGCTGTCCGAGATCACGTCCGACCTTGACGCGTTTTACTCGATCGGCATCGCATCGACGTTGACTAACAAACAATCGGTGCAAGTGAAGGGCTACAGAGTTCGCCTCACACCCGGTGGCGCACAGCCGACGGCAGACGCTGAAGTCAGCAGCCGCGTGATCGCCCACCACCTCCTCAAACCCGACACCAACGACCTCGGCATCACCCTGCAGGCAGCGACGCCGGTGGCGGAGGGAGAAAAACGTCGCGTCGCGCTGAAGGTGATGATCCCGATCAAGAATCTGAAATTCGTGCAGGAGGGGAGCGAGGTGACCGGTGCTTTCTCGGTCTACATCGCGACCGGCGATCAACTCGGACACGCCTCGAGCGTCACCAAACAGACGAAGCAACTTCGCTGGCCGGCGGCCGCTCTTCAGGCCGCGGGCGACAGGCAACTCACCTTCGCGGTGGATGTCGTGCTCGAGCCGGGGCGCACGCAGATCTCGGTCGGCGTGCTCGATGATCGATCGAAGGCGACCGGCTACGATCGCGTCTCGATCTAGTACGTCACCCTGAGCGGAGCGAAGGTCGGCGGTGTTGCTCTTGATGATGCCGCGTTTGGCGGCCTTGTCGATCTCCGAGAAACCGGCGCTGAGATCGTTCTTGCCTTGTGCGACTGCCGCGCGCGCGCTCTTGAGCGCGCTCTTCAGCCGCGATTTTCCGGCGCGATTGCGAATCGTTGCTTTTGCGGCCTGACGGCGCTGCTTCTCGGCCGAGCGGATATTAGCCATTACATCTCCTTGTGGGCGAGACCTTCGGTTTACCGCTTTTTCCAGCCGTTGTAGACGATTTCTTCACTGCGTAGAAAAAGCGGTAAACCGAAGGTCTCGCCGAATTTATTGTATGCCGAGCTGGCGCAGGCGATCTTTCGCCAGCGCGGACTCGCGGGAATTCGGATATTCGTGCACCACGTACTGAAATTGAACGATGGCCCGCGGCCGGTCGTTCATGGCCAGATAGGCGTAACCCTTCTTCAAGAGTGCTGCCGGCGCCTTGTCTGACTTCGGATACCGGTTGACGACGCCGTTGAACTGCTCGATCGACTCCGAATATTTCTTTTGCGAGTAAAGACTCTCGCCGATCCAATACTCGGCGTTCGCCGACAGCTCCGAATTCGGGTACTTCGCGAGGAAATCGCGGAAGCCTGACAGCGCCAGATCGTAGTTGCCGCGCTGATAATCGCGATAGGCGGCCTGATACACCTCCATCGGATTCTCGCTCGCCGCCGGCACGTTGACCTCAGTCACCGCGGGCTGGGGGGCGGGGGTGGGGGCGGCGGGTTGGGGGGCGCGTTTAAGATCGTCGATGTCATGCTGCGCCTGCGTCATCTGTTGCGCCATCCGATCGAGCCGGAAATTCGTTTGCTCGATCGAGCCCTGCGTGTTGTTCATCTTGTCTTCGATCTGATCGACTTTCGCGACCAGCGTGGCGTTCGATTTCAGAAGTTGTTGCGTCTGATCGGCGATGCGCTGATTGACCGCCTGCACTTCTTCCTTGCCGGCGGCGCTGCGCTTCGCCTGCGCGAGCTGTTCCTGCAGCTCGTTGATCTGACTCTGCAACTTCTGAACGTCGGAGGAGGTGGCGCAGCTAGCGAGGAGAAAAGCGAGTGCGATGGACGTCTTCTTCATTTGCCGACAATCACCAAATGCGCGCGGCGGTTCTTCGCCCACGCGGCTTCGTCATGTCCCTGGTCGAACGGCCGCTCTTCGCCGTAGCTGACGGTGCGGATGCGTCCTGTATCGACGCCCAACGCGACCATGTATTCCTTGGCGGCATTCGCGCGGCGATCGCCGAGGGCGAGGTTGTATTGCTCGGTGCCGCGCTCGTCGCAATGGCCTTCGACCAGGAGGTTGTATTGCGAGTTTCTTTTCAGCCAGTTCGCCGATGTCGTCAGCGCCGTCTGCGCATCGGACGAAAGCGTCGCTTCATCGAATCCGTAGAAAGCATCTTGCAGATATCCGCGCTGCTCGGCGACGCGATTCAATTCTTCGATATCGCTCGGAAGATTTTCAACGCTGACCGTCGGCGGCGGCTGGACGAAATCGGGCGGGTTCGTGACTTTGGTTTCAGTGGTGGTGACCGGCACCGGAGGCGCCGACGCGGTGGTCTCGGTCGGCGCAACTTTCGGCGCGGGTGGAGCTTTCTTGCTCCGGCACGCGGGTGCGATCGCCAGTGCAATCAAAACGACGCCAAGCAGAAATGCCTTTGCAACCTTATTCATTGTCTTTTCAGCTCCTTACCGCATGATAACAGACGGAATCACTCCGCCTTCTTCGACCAGTCAGGCTCTTTGTTCTCGCCGTCGGACGTGAGTTGCACGAGATCGGTGCCATCGACGCGCATTCGATAAATTTGCCAGCGTCCGCTGCGATTCGATTGGAACGCGATCCAGCGGCCGTCGGGTGACCACGTCGGCTGCTCGTTGGATCCTTCGCCTGCCACGATACGGCTCTGCCTGGTGATCACGTTCGCGATTCGAATTTGAAAACGGCCGCTCACGCGCGACGTGTACGCAATCTGTTCGCCCTCAGGCGACCATGTGGCGTCGTCGTTCCAGTCCCCCTCGAACGACAACCGCTGCACATTCGTCCCTTCGGCGTCCATGACGTAGATCTGCGGTGTGCCGCTGCGTCCGGATGTGAATGAAATCTGCCGCCCGTTCGGACTCCACTCGGGTGTCGATTCGATCGAGTAACTCGACGTGAGACGCCGCACGTTCGTGCCGTCGTCGCGAATCAAATAGATATCGGGATTGCCGTTGATCGATCCGACGAACGCGATGTCGTTGCTGATCGGCGAGAACGTTGCCGAGGTGTTCAATCCCAGTCCCGACTGAATGTGGATGCGGCCGCCGCCGAGGCGATTGATGATCTGCATTTCGCTGCGGCCGCCGGTGAACAGCGTGTACACCATGCGGTCGTTGTCGGGCGACCAGCTCGGAAGGATCGCCAGCGCGTTGTGCGAGCTGATGCGGCGCTGGTTCGTGCCATCCCAATCCATCAACCAGATTTCGTAATGACCGGTGCGATTCGACGCGAATGCGATCTGAGAGAGAAAAATCCCCGGCTTGCCGTTCACTGCGCGCACGAGATCGTTCGAAAGCATGTGCGCCATCCGCGTCAGCACCATCGGAATTCCTCGGTAACGACGCGCGAATTGCGATCCGCCGTTGGCGTCGATCAGTCGCGCTTCGAGGACGTAGTCCTGTTCGTCCTGCTGCATTTTCAGCGAGAGGACGAATTCGGCCTTGGCGACTCGCGCGAGATCGGCGTTGACCGCGACGTTAGGCGGGATCGGAGCGAGGGCGAAGACGCCCGACGACGCGAGATCGCGCGTCAGCGGGCCAAAGAACGGCTCGACGGCTTCGAGCGAAAGCGTTGTGTCGGGACGCGGCACCGCGATGCGAACGATCGTGGTCGCCTGCGTGCGATTGATCTCGGGATGAATTTGCGTCTGCGCGTGAACGGAGGCCGCAATGAGAAAAAAGAGGGTTGTTCGTTTCATCGGAATTTGAGATGGACGCCGAGGTACGTGCCGCTGTAGCCGAATGGGAGCGGCGGGAGGGGCGACGCTTCGAGGACGGCGCGCAGCGCCGCGCGATCATAAAGTCCGTTGCCGCTGACGTCTTCGACTTTCGCATCGCGAATCGTCGTCGAAACCAGTGGCTGCCAATGAGCGTTTTCATCCTTTCGATGTAGATGGAGTAAGGGAAGTCGCCGCCTTCGAGCCGCGTGACGCCCGAGCCGCCGACCGGTACTTCGGGTTGCTGGGTTACTGGGTTGCTCGGTTGCTGAGGTTGCGGGACCGGCTCGGCAGCATTCTTCGGCGATTTCCCAAACGGCGAAGGTGGTGCTGTTTTTTTCGACGGTTTGGGCTTCTCAACTGGAGCACTGACTTTAGTCGATTCGACCGGCTCAAGCCGGTGCTCCACCGCCGGTGTGATCTCGGCGGTCGGCTGCTGCTGCGCGAAGCGAATTGTCATCACCTGCGTCGACTGCCCGGACGCGTGATGCCACGCCGACCATCCCGCCAGCGCGGTCAGCGTCGCGTGAAAGAAGACCGATAGGAAAATTGCGGCGCCGACTCCGCTCTCGAGTTTCGCGCGTTGCGCGAGGATGTCACCGACGCGGTCGTCCATCGTGCTCCTGCGGTTGTGTCACCATACCGAGCTGTTCCACCCCTGCACGGTTCATGACATCGAGCACCGCCACCACCCGCCCGTACGGAACGGATTTGTCCGCTTCGAGCAGCGCGCGCTTCACTCTCCGTGACCGCAGCATGGGACCGAGCGTCGCCTCGAGGTTCGTCGAACCTGCCGGCGTGCCGTCGAGGTAGACCGCACCGGTCGAGGTCACCTGAATCTTCGCAGGATTGTTGGATGCCAGCTCGAAGCTCTTTCCCTCCGCCGTCGGCAGCGCGACTGTGAGTCCTTGGGTGAGCAGCGGCGCGGTGACCATGAAGATGATGAGCAGCACGAGCATGACGTCGACGAGCGGCGTGACGTTGATGTCGGCCATGTCGCCGTAGTCGTCTTCCTGATGGAACCGAAAGGCCATTGCCGTTTAGACGCTCCTACATGAAATTGCGTTCCGTGAGATTGAGAAACTCCAGAGTGAAATCCTCCATCTCGCCGCGCGCCTGACGCATCTTCTGCACGAAATGGTTGTAGGCCAGAAGCGCCGGAATCGCCGCGAAGAGTCCTGCGGCGGTGTTGATCAGCGCCTCGCTGATTCCGGGCGCGACCGCCGTGATCGAAGTCGTTCCCATCGCGCCGATGTTCGCGAACGAATCCATGATTCCCCACACCGTGCCAAAGAGTCCGATGAATGGCGTCGCGGCGGCGGTCGTCGCGAGAAAAGGCAGATAGCGACTCAGCCGCGCCGATTCGATGCGCGACGCACGAAGCAATGAACGCTCGACGCTGTCGAGCGATCGAATCGTCTGCGTGCCCTTCGCGTGCGCGACCTGCGCTTCGATTTCGGCGTAGCCGGCCTTGAAAAGACCGACTAGTGATGACTGCGCGGTTGCCGCCGTCGCAGTCTGAACATCAACCAGACGTTTTGCGCGCCGGAAGGCCGCCATGAATCGCTGCGAGGCGATGGCCGAGCGCCGAAATCGCCGGGAGATGATGAAGATCACCGCCCACGAGGCCAGAGAGAAGATGAGCAGGATCGCCAGGACGGACTTCCCAACCCACCCCGTTTGTAAAAACGCCGTCCACAGCTGCACGAAAGCGAGGGTAGCATGCGGTCACGGCGTTGCGGCGGCCACCTGCTTCGCCAGATCGAGAAAATATGTCTGCTGCCGTTCATCGAATCGCTGTTGCTCCGCGAAGGTCCATCCCATCGCGCCCATGACACGACCGTTTTGCATCAGGGGCAGCGCAGCGACCGCCGCACTCTTGTTGACTATCCACATCGGAGCGAGGAATGGATGGTCGGCCGAGTCGCGCTCCGCGGTCAGCCAGATCGCGCGGCCGCTCCGAACGCCGCCTGCAGCTCTAGAGTCATCCCGCGGAGGACCTCAACGATTCCTGCCTTTGCATTTGCCGCGCTGTCGCAGCCAATCGGACAAATCGGTGTGAAGGGGACGACGCGGCGCTGCATGAAACGCGATACATCGCATCAGCGAACGCGTTAACCGATCGATGTCGAACGGTTTTCGAATTAAATCCCACAGAAGCGGTTCATAGGGAAAGTCGGCAAGTGCCGACTCTGAGATCGCGGTCAGGACGACGACTCGCCGCAGCAGATACGGATGCGTTTCGTTGAGTTTTCGGATGATTTCAAATCCCGTAACACCGGGCAGCACGAGGTCGAGAACAACCGCGTCGAATGCCTCGCTTCGGATTGCCTCGAGTGCCGCATTGCGAGCAGGACACCCATCGCTGCGGTATACGCGATGACGACAACGGCGTTGAACCGCTAACTGGTGGCCCCGGGGTGACTCGAACACCCGACCCACAGTTTAGGAAACTGCTGCTCTATCCACCTGAGCTACGGGGCCTTCCGCGCGCTGAGAACACCCAATTCTGGCGTCGAATTCGCACTGTTATTAGGAGTGAATTCGCGCCTTTTCATGCTCGCGTTCGCCGCGAGTCTAGCAGTACAGGCGAGTGCCGACGACTGTAAGTGGTGGCAATTCTGGAAGTGCGATCAACAGGTTGAAGGTCTGCCTCAAGAGGCGCCGCGCGACGGCGTCGTCGTCACCGTCGACGTGTCGAAGCACCGTGCTTACCTTTTCAAAGATGGTCAATTAGTTGACGATGGGCCCGCGGCCACCGGGAAGGAAACGGTCCTCGAGCATGGCGACGATATCTGGCTCTTCCACACACCGCGCGGACATCTGAAGATCCGCCGCAAGATTGTCGATCCGGTGTGGACAAAACCGGATTGGGCGTTCATTGAAGCGGGTGAGCCGATTCCTCCACCCGACTCGCCAACGCGTCAGGTGAGAAACTTCCTGGGCAAATACGCGCTGGCGCTCGGCGATGGGATCCTCATCCACGGAACGAATGACAAGAGGTCGTTAGGCCGGCCCGCATCCCACGGATGCATTCGTGTGCCCGCCGATCTGCTCGCGAAGATGTGGAAGGAGACGAAGGTTGGAACTGACGTCTACATCTTCGACAGCGCGCCTGCAAAGACCGCGGCGGCGGGATCAGGCCCGGAACATCACAGCGATCTCGATTACAGGTCGTCGTCGCGTGGAACTCAGAGGTGAGCGAACACTCCCTTGAGATATTGCTCCGGTCCGGCGAGAAACGTCCGCTTGTTCGCCTCCGATGAAAAATAGAAGAGGTGCCCTTTGTATTCGGCCACCGGCGTCCGCGTCCGAATCGAAATCTTGCCGCCATCGACCGGATCGAGCGCGATCGCCGGTGCGAAAGGCAGCGATGCGCGCAGCGCCTCATCCTGCGGGCTGGGCGGCGGTGGGGCATCCTCGGAAAGAACATTGCCCTTCGGTTTGGGAGCCGGCCCTTCGTCGGTCAATACCGGCGGCGGATCGATGACTGCCGGATGCGGATCGACAGAATCGACTGTCTGGACGTCCTGCGCAGGACGCACGATTTGCTTCTTCGGCGCCGCTCGCGTGCACGCAAGGGCGCAAATGCAGACGACGATCAAAAAGCGCTTCATCACTGCAGATAGTGGGCCTAGTGTAGCTATGCTGCGCCGCGGACCTGTTCTTCGATCACGATGTCGCCGCGCTTGACCGCGATCACGAACGCCTCCACGACCTTCGGGTCGAAACGGCTGCCGGCGAAGCTCTTCACTTTTTCGACGACGTACGACAATTCCATCGCTTTCTGGTACGGGCGATTGGTCGTCATGGCGTCGAACGTGTCGGCGATCGCGATGATGCGGGCCTGCATCGGGATCTGCTCTTCCTTCATGTTGTCCGGGTATCCGCCGCCGCTCCACTTCTCGTGGTGATACTTCATCCCCGGGATGATGTCGATCAACTGCGCGACGCCGCCCATGATGGCGGCGCCTTTCACCGGGTGCTGCTTCATGACCTCGAACTCTTCGTCGCTGAGCGCACCCGGCTTGCGCAGGATCCGATCGTCGATGCCGATCTTGCCGACGTCGTGAAGAAGGGCGCTGATGCGAAGATCGCGCATTTGCTTTTCCTGCAACTGCAGATTCTTGCCGATGGCCATCGAGTAGCGGGCGACACGTTCGGAGTGACCGCGCGTGTACGGGTCCTTGGCATCGATGGCAGCGGCAAGCATGCGCACGGAATTGATGAACAACAGATTGTTCTCGTGGGCGGCCTTCTTCAGCCCGTCGACCGCCAGCTCGATTGCGGCCGACATGGAGTTGAAGTTTTCGGCGAGCTCCCCGATCTCATTGTGCGTCTTCAGCTCGACGCGCTGGCCGTAGTTGCCCTTCGCGATCTCGTGCGTGCGGTGGGCGAGGACGCGGATCGGACGCGAGATGCCGGAGGCGAAGAAAATCGCGGCGATGATCGCGAGCCCGAGGGCGATCGAGATCCACTCTTTCGTGGCGCGAAACATTTTGGCGACCGAGGCGTAGGCCATGCGTTCGGGTTTCTCGACGACGACGCCCCACTCTGGCCTGCCGATCGGGGCAACGGTGCCGAGCATCGTCACGCGCTCGCCGCGCGTCGTTTCGTCGTACGTCTCGGTGAGCCGCACAGGCGCTTTCGCGAATTCCTGAACGATTTTCAGCGAGGAGAAATCGGGACGCTGCACATCGATGCTCGGCTCGCTGTGCATCAGGACGCGGCCGTTGCGATCGACAAGAAACGCCGTGACATCGCCGCGGCCGACTTCGCGAATGTGCTGCGAAATCCGCCGGAGACTCACCAGCCCTTCGACGACGCCGATCACTGCGCCGCTATCGACGACCGGCACCGCGACGACGACCGCCGGTTGATTGATGGACGCAATGTATTGAAACGTGCCGGTGATCGTCTGTCCCTTGAGAGCCGCAGCGCGGGCGATATCCAATTCCTGGAGGGTCGTTTTGTCGAGCCCTTCCGGCTTCGCTTCCGCGCCTTCGCCGGCGGCATCGAGAACGCGAAGCGCCAGCAGATCGCTGTCCGCCGAAATATAGGAAGTGATCACCTGACGTCGCGCGATGTAGCCGAACGGATCCGTGTCAGGCGGAAGGGCACGGCGCATCACCAGAACGCTGCCGGCGATGGTGTTGAGCTGCTGGGTGTTGCTGGCAAGCACGGTCTGGACTTCGGTCGCGATACTGACCGCCGCGCGCGTAAGGTACTTCTTTTCAAGTGTTTCGAGCGAATCGCGGTTGATCCCGATCAGGAAATAATGCGACACCGCCAGTGGCACGATGGCGACCAGCGCCATGGCGCCGATCAGCATCCAGATAAGCCGCGGCCGTCGCGCGCGAGGTTCGGGAACTACTGCAGGCATCGGACAATTATAGAGGAACAACGAACCGCGACTCTCTATGCTCGGCCTCTACATTCACCTCCCTTTTTGCCGCGTGCACTGCGCATATTGCCCCTTCGTCGTCAGCACCGATGATGCGATGCAGGACGCGTATGCCGAGTCGCTCGTGCGCGAGATCACAACTCGCGGCGGAGGGGAAGAAGTCGACACACTTTATCTCGGAGGCGGGACGCCATCGCGAACGCCGCCGATGCATCTCGAGCGCATCATCGATGCGATCCGTTCGCGATTCAGCATTCAGCAGGATGCCGAATTCACGATCGAGGCGAATCCCGAGGATGTTAGCGGCGACGCGATTGCGTTCTGGAAATCGCTCCGAATCAACCGGCTCAGTATCGGCGTGCAGTCATTCAACGATGCCGAGCTGCAGCCGATCGGCCGCATTCACGGATCCGAGCGCGCGCGCGACGCCGTATCTGATCCTCGGCCTGCCGAATCAAAGCGTCGATTCTTTTCGCGCCTCGCTCGACGAGGCGATCGGCAGCGGCGTCGGCCATCTCTCGGTCTACATGCTCGATCTCGACGAAGATACCGCGCTGAAGAGGCGAGTGGAGAGCGGCGTCGTTGCACTGCCGTCTGAAGATCAGATCGCGGCGCTGTACGTCGAGATGGTCGACGCGCTGCATCGCGCGGGGTTCGCGCAGTACGAAATCAGTAACTTCGCGCGCTGCGGCGAAGAATCGCAGCACAATCTGCGCTACTGGAGACGCCAGCACTATCACGGCTTCGGCGTCGGCGCGCACTCGTTCATCGGCGAGAGGCGATTCGCGAACACGCGCGATCTCCACCGGTATATCGCGGGCGATTTCGCCCCCGAATTTTCGGAAGAGCTCACCGAAGTCGAGCGGCGTCACGAGAGCGCACTGCTGCAGCTCCGGCAAAGCACGGGCATAAACTGTGATGACCTGCTGCTGCTGTGCGGGGAGGAGGCTGCCCTATGGATCGAAAACGGCATGAGCAACGGGTGGTTGCGGCGGGAGGGGATGCGGGTGGCGTTCACGCCGGCCGGATTTCTCGTCAGCTCGGAGCTCATCTCGCAGCTTTTCTGATCGCGCTGCCGCTCTCGGCAGCCGACATCGCGTTCAATCCGCAGATCACGCAGTCGGAGTTCGCGAAATTTTCACGCGTGATCGGGCAGGGCATCTTCGCCACCCCCGTCCAACCCGCCCGCGGCACCGGCCTGCTCGGATTCGACGTCGGGATCGCCGCCACTGCGTTGAAAATCGACAAGGGCGCCGGTTACTGGACGAATTCCGTGCCGCAGAATTCGACCTTCGTCCGCGGCAATTACGCCGCTGTGCCGCGCATCGTTGTCTCGAAGGGCTTCGGCGGCGCGACGATCTCGGGCTCCTACGCGCAGTTTTCGAACAGCGGCGTGAAGACCTTCGGCGGCGCGCTCGATGTGCCGATCATTCGGGGCACGGTCGTCACGCCTGAGATCGCATTGCGCGGCTCGTACGCGACGATGACCGGCGTCGACGTGTTGAAGCTGAAGACGTACGGCGTCGAGGCTTTTGTCAGCAAGGGATTCGGTCCGCTGATGCCGTATGCCGCCATCGGGCGAATGCGGACGGATTCGCGCGGGACAATCACGCCGACGCTTTCGCTCAGCGACCGCGCCGACATCGTGCGCTACACGGCCGGCCTGCGCCTGTCGATGCTCATTCCGAAGTTGAAGATCAGCGTCGGCTTTTGAAGCAGAAGGCAGAAGGCAGAAAGCAGAAGGAAGTCCTCGAACGCACGCGACGGCGTGCTCGAGTCCCCGATGGAGAGCGGCGTGGCCGCAAGTTACGATCGACTGGAAAATCTGCTCGTGACGGCAGGCGCGAAATGAAGCTGCTGTCATCCTGAGCGAAGCGAAGGATCTCGTCGGCGAGATGCTTCGCTACGCTCAGCATGACGGGGCAATCGCGCTCATCGTGGTATCGATGCCGTCCGCGTGGATCGGCGGGAAACTCGCTACTTCACGCCAAGTGCACGCTTGATCTCTCGAATCGTGAAGCTGCCGCTGGGACCGAAGCCCATGACCTGACCGTTGATGATGTAGGTTGGCGTCGAGTTGACGCCCATGTCGAAGGCGCGGCTGACTTGCTCGAGCATGTCGGCGCGCTCGGTGGGCGAGTGATAAATCTTCTCGACTTTCTTCCAGTCGATGTCGTGGTCCTCGCAGAAATTCTGCAGCGTCGTGTCGAACGAGGCGCTCTTATCGATGGCTTCCTGATTGTCGAAGACGAAGTTGACGTACGACCAATACTTCGACGGCGCAACTTTCTGGATCGCGCGAGCGCCCATGGCAGCCGGCAGCGCCCATTCGTGATGCTCGAACAGCGGAAGGTCCAGGCGCTTGTAGTCGACCTTCTTGAGATTCTTCGCGATCAGCGGCTCGACGCTCTTGTGCGCTTTCGCGCAGCTCGGACATTCGAAGTCCGAAAGCTCGATGATCTTGACCTGCGACTTCGGATTCCCCCGTCGCACCGCCTTCTCGACGCCAATGGCCTCCTCGAGAGTCGTGGCCGGCGGTACGAGAAGGTTTCCGCGCGAACCGACGATGAGAAATCGTCCGGCCGAATCGATGAACGCGTGATACGAAAATGGTCCCCAGGCAGTCTCTTTCGTCAGCGAGAGCGGGCGCAGTCCGTCAGGCAGCGGAAAACCCGTGATGGTGGCGCTGACGTTTTGTTTGAGAAGTCCGGACGCTGTTTCGGCGGCGCGTACTTCGACGCTGCGATTGTCGAGCGGCAGTGCGAACACCGACCCGATGATGACCTGGCGCGTCGACGGTGAATAGAGCGCGATCGCCTTGCGGCCGCACGACGTGTCGCTCGATGTCTGCTCCACGGTGAATGGCAGAAAGCCGGTCGGTCCCGGCGCGTCGATCGGCTCGATGGTGAGCTTCTGGTCGGGACACTTTGCCAACGCTTTGACGACGTAGCTGCGCAAGGCATCGACGTTGGCCGCGGCGGCAAAAGGGACGGTTGCAAGAAAAAGAAGCGAGGCCAGAACGATTTTCTTCATTCTTGCGAGTTAACCGTCCGATAGCCGCGATCAATCCAACCTTTGAGTCCGCCGGCGATGTGAACGACGTTTCGGAACCCGGCCACGGTCAGCAGCTTCGCGGCGACTTCGCCGTCGGTCGACGTTGCACCGTAGACGATCACGGTCTGGTTCTGATAGGGCAGCAGCTCGGGAAGTTGCCGTTCGATGCTGTCGAATGGCGCGTTGAGCGAGCCCGCGATGTGACCCTCCGGCCCGCGATAATCGTTCGAAGGTCGAACGTCGAGAACGACAACCTGTTGACTATCGAGAATCATCTCGGAGGCGACATTGGGCGAGACTTCCGCGAATCCTCCCGTGGTCCGCGAGATGCCGATCGTTCGGCAGCCGGCGGCCGCCATGGCAATGAGGGCGACAGCAATCATTCTCTTCATACGAACTCCAACTCGAACTCGGCGCGCACGTCGCCGACCAGCGTCCCGGCGACGTTGCGCAGCGGCCATTCGCGATACCGTTGCAGCTCCGGCTTCGCGGCCACATCGAAGCCGAGGATTTCCAGCGTCTTCAGAATCACCGGATTGCGACCTCTCGTCATGGACCCGTCATCGATCTTGAGCGCGATTCCGATCGCGCAATCATCCGCGAGCTTCAGGCGAGAGGTCAATGTCGACGCGAAATTCGGGGCCACCGCCATCGCGTAGAAGCCTTCCGCTCCCTCTTTGGCCAGGAGCGCGCCTCCGTAAGCCTCCATGAGCGGCGTCGTCATGCTCCACGCGCCGGCGACGAAGTACGGAAAGGCGGTCATCGCTTCTACGACGTGTCCCGCGCTGTTTTCGTACCGATCGAGCGCGCCGGGAACATCGCCCTCGCTCGACGCCATGAGGTGCGCGTACGCGTAAGCCGCGCGATGCAGTGAGAGAAAAAACGCCGGCACACCGCAGCCGTCGACTGCGATCGGGATCTGTTGCGCATCGAGGCCTGCGAAATCGGCGATGGTCGACCGCATCGCGCCCTGCAGCGGATGCTGCGGGTCGATGTAGTTGCCGCTCGCGACATCCATCACCTTCGTCGCGAGCAGCATTCCGGCATGCTTGCCGGAGCAGTTGTTGTGGAGCGGCGATGGCGGCTCACCCGAGCTGCGGACATCGGCGGCCGCTTTCTCGTCGTAGGGAACGTGCGCGCCGCAAAGGAGATCCTCTTCGTCAAAATCGCCCTTGCGCAAGAGAGCTGCGGCGGTTGCGACGTGGACGGCCTCACCGCCGTGCGACGCACAGGTGATCGCGATTTCCTCGCCGGTCAGGTCATATTCCTCTTCACCGCCATATTCGAGAAGCGGTAGCGCCTGGAAGGGCTTGGCGGCCGAGCGAACGCACGTCACGAATGCCGGATCCCCCGCGAACGCCAGAAGGCGGCCGAGCGAATCGACGACCGCGATCGACCCGCGGTGACACGATTCGAGATGGCCGCCGCGGTAGACGTTGGCGAGTCGCATGGACGCAGTCTAGCGTCATCCTGAGCCGCGCAGACGGCGAAGGATCTCCAGCGACGATTGTTGAGATCCTTCCCCCGCTCGGCGGGGTCAGGATGACGAAGTTACGCCTGCGCCCGTGCGCTGCCGCTGCTCTCCGCCGCGATCGCTTCCTCTTCGGTGTTGTAGATCTTGAACACCGTGTCGAGTTTCGCGAGCTTGAGCAGCTTCATGATCCTCTCGGAAGGATTGACGAGGATCAGCTTTCGATTCTGGGTCGTGAACTTGCCGAGGTAGCCGACCAGCTCACCGATGCCGGTGGAGTCGATGTAGTCGATCTTCGTGAAGTCGATGATGACGTTGGTGCTCTCGTTCTTGAGCACGTTCTCGAGCGCCGATGAAAAGAACTCCGCGCTCTCGCCGAGCTTGATCAGACCTTCAACATAAAGAATGGTGAAGTTCTCGGTGTGCTTCTTCTCGACAATCATGTTTTGCAGGCGGATCTTAGCAAATCAGAGGCCATGGATGGTGCGCACGGCGACGACGCCGTTCATGCCGCCGAAGCCGAAGGAATTCGAGAGAAAAACCGGTACGCGTAAGGGGCGCGATGCGTTCGGAACGTAGTCGAGGTCGCAGGCTGGATCCGGGTTTTCGAGATTGATCGTCGGCGGCAGAAAGCCGTCGTTGAGCGCCACGAGAGAGCAGACGATCTCGATCGCGCCGCTCGCGCCCATCGCGTGACCGTGCATCGACTTCGTCGAGCTGGCCGGCACGCGATCTCCCAGAACTGCCTTGATGGCCGTCGTTTCGGTCGCGTCGTTCGCGCGCGTCGCCGTGCCGTGCGCATTGATATAGCCAACCTCCGATGCCGCGAGATCACGCAACGCCAACCGCATCGCGCGTGCTGCGCCGTCCGCGGACGGATCGGTGAGATGCCCGGCGTCGCTTGTGATGCCGAATCCGACGATCTCGCCGAGAACGTTCGCATCCCTGCGCTGCGCGTGTTCGAACGATTCGAGGACCAACGCCGCGGCCCCTTCGGCGAGAACGAGCCCTTTACGATCGGCGCTGAAAGGACGGCAGGCTTTTTCGGGATGTTCGTTGTCGATCGCGAGCACGCGCATCGATTCCCAGGCGAGGATGATGCCGAAGGTGAGGGGGGCGTCGGCGCCGCCGGCGATCATCACGTCCGCGTCGCCCGCTCGAATCGCCTGAAACGCCTGTCCAATGGCGTGCGCGCTCGACGCACACGCTGAAACGGGCGTGTACGCGACTCCTTTTGCACCGAAGTGCGCCGATACGGCGCTGGCCGCCGCGTTGTACATCGACCACGGAATCGATGCCGGGGGCACCCGTGATTGACCTTCCTTGTAAACGCGGCGAAATGCCCCATCGAGCGTTTCGCAGCCGCCGAGACCCGTACCGATGATGACGCCGAATCGTTCGGCATCGACATTCTTTCCGGTGGCCGCCTGCTGCATCGCCTCCTCAGCCGCAATCAACGCGAACCGGCTGAAGCGATCGAATCCTTTGAAGGCACCTTGATGCGCTTCGGCAGGAACCTCGCCGCCGATTTTGCAATTCAGCGCGGAGGTGTCGATGCTCGAGATGCGCCGAATTCCGCTCCGACCGTCGCGCATCGCCGCGCAGGCAACGGCGCGGCCGCGTCCGAAGGGAGAAATGATGCCGAGGCCGGTGATGGCGACGCGTGTCATGAAGAATGCAGAATGCAAAATGCAGAATGCAGACGGTCAGGCGTCAATTTCTGCATTCTGCATTCAGGTTTTCTGCAATTCCTCGACCACAGTCACCATATCCCCAAACGTCTTAATCGCCCGCGCTTTGTCATCCGGAATCGAGATGTGAAAGTTTTCTTCGATCGCGAAGAGGATCGTGAGCGCGTCGAGTGAGTCGACTCCCGCATCGGTGAGCAGCGTGCCGGGCGTGAGCTTTTCGTCGGGGATGTCTTTTTCCTGCCGCACAATGTCGATCAGCTTCTGCTGGATCTCGTCGCGCGTCATGCGGCGGCTATGATACCGCGCGTGCGGCGGCACTTCTGGCTGCTCTACCCGTTGTGGATCGTGCTGTGCGCCTTACTCTTTTTTGCTCTCCGCAATCGCGAAGATCCCTCGCGCCGCCATGACCGGATTCTGAGCAACGACGCGGCGGTGCGGGCGGTGGCGGTCCTGCGACAGACGGATCGCGCGCGCTACGCCGGCTACGAAGCGGTGCACGTCGCGTACGCCGGGCGGGGGGAGGCGGGAGGGGCGGCGCGGTGGGTGGTGCTGTGCGACCGCGTTCCGCATACCGAACTGCGCGATGCCGTGGTCGTCGAGCTCGACGCCCGCGATGGGTCGCTGCTCACGATTCGAAAGCCGGTAAGATGACGCGTAGCGTCATCCTGAGGAGCGAAGCGACGAAGGATCTCGCCGACGAGACCCTTCGCTTCGCTCAGTGTGACGTACGAAAAAAATGCCCGCCAAGCTCACCCCGATGCTCGAGCAGTACTTCGAGATCAAGCGGCAGGTCCCCGACGCGATCCTCTTCTATCGGCTGGGCGATTTCTACGAGATGTTCTTCGAGGACGCCGAGAAAGCGGCGCCCATCCTCGACCTCGTTCTGACGGCGCGTGGCAAAGGGCAGGAGCACGAAGCGCCGATGTGCGGCGTGCCGTATCACGCTGCCGATGGCTACATCGCGAAGCTGATCAAGCAGGGGTTCCGGGTTGCGCTGTGCGATCAGGTCGAAGACCCGGCGGTGGCCAAGGGGATCGTCAAGCGCGAGATCGTTCGGGTGTTCACACCAGGCACGGCGACCGAGAGCGCGATCGTGGAGCACGAGAGCTGCTATCTGCTCTCGCTGGTTCCCAACGGCGAGGCGGTCGGAGCGGCTTACCTCGATGTCTCGACCGGCGATTTCTTTGTCACTTCGTACACGAGCGCGACCGATCCGCGTCTGCGCGACGACGTCGCGCGCTTTGCGCCGCGTGAGGCGATCATCCCGCGCGAATCGGCGCTGCAACTGGAGATTCCGACGACGGCGGTCGAGCCTTCGATGTTCGAGAAAGCGGCCGCCCACGACTACCTGTCGCGGCATTTCTCCACGCAATCGCTGCGGGGATTCGGCCTGGAAGAAGACGATATCCGCATCGGTGCGGCCGGCGCCGCGCTTCGATACGCATCGGCGAGTCATAAGAAGGCGCTCGATCACGTGCAGTTGCTGCGCGTCGACAACGAGAGCGATTTTCTGCAGCTCGATGCCGCCACGCTCGCGAACCTGGAGGTGCTGCAGTCGCGCGATCCGTCGCAGCCGCGCGCATCGCTGTGGAGCGTGATCAACGCGACGCGTTCCGCGATGGGCGCCCGAACGCTGCGCGGCTGGATCACGCGGCCGCTGAAGAAACGCGAGGCGATCTTCGATCGCCACGACGCCGTCGACGAGCTGACGCGGTCGCGGGCCATCCTCGAACAGATGGCGCAACGCCTGGCATCGATCGCCGATCTCGAACGTCTCGCTGCACGCGTGACACTGCGCAGCGCATCGCCGCGCGAATGCCTGACGCTCGCCGACTCGCTCATCGCGGTCGACGACCTTCGCGCGTCGATGGCGCCTTTGCGCGGTCCGCTGTTGCAATCGATCCGCGATCGGCTCGACGGCGTTCCCGACGTCGTGAGCCGCATCGCCGCCGCAATCGCCGACAACGCGCCCCTCAGCATCCGGGAAGGCGGGGTGATCAAAGCCGGCGTCGACGCCGAGCTCGACTCGCTGCGTGCAATTGCGCGCGACTCGAAGTCGATCCTGATGGACATCGAGGCCCGCGAACGCGAACGCACCGGTATCCATTCGTTGAAGGTGCGATTCAACAACGTGTTCGGCTACTACATCGAAGTCTCGAAGTCGAACCTCGCCCGCGTTCCGAGCGATTACATCCGCAAACAGACGCTGGTCAATGCCGAGCGGTACATCACGCCCGATCTCAAAGAGCTGGAAGAGAAGATCACCGGCGCAGAAGAAAAGTCGAACGCAATCGAGGTGCGGCTTTACGACGCGCTGCTCGAGCTCGTGTCGCGCTCGGCGGCGAAAATCCTCGCGACGGCCAGCGCTGTCGGCCAGGTCGATGCGCTCGGCTCATTTGCGTCGATGGCCGCGCGGAACCGATATGTGCGCGCGACGCTGAGCGACGCATCGGAGATCGTGATCGAGGACGGCCGCCATCCGGTGATCGAATCGATCGCCAGCGAGCGCTTCATTCCGAACAACAGCGACATCGTTCGCGATCGCAACGGCATTCAGATCATCACAGGACCCAATATGGGCGGCAAGTCGACCTATCTTCGGCAGGTCGCGCTGATCGTGCTGCTCAATCAGGCCGGCAGTTTCGTCCCGGCCGCCACCGCGCGACTGGGCATCTTCGATCGCATCTTCACGCGCGTCGGCGCGTCGGACCAGCTCGCGCGGGGCGAATCGACGTTCATGGTCGAGATGCACGAAACCGCCAACATTCTCAACAACGCCACCGATCGATCGCTGATCATCCTCGACGAAGTTGGACGCGGCACGGCAACCTTCGATGGCCTCTCGCTGGCGTGGGCGATCATCGAGTTTCTTCACGATCATCCGGACCGCGGTGGAATCACGCTCTTCGCGACGCACTATCACGAGGTCACCGACCTCGCGAAGACGAAGGCTCGCGTCGCGAATTTCAACGTGGCAGTCAAAGAGTGGAACGACCAGATCATTTTTCTGCGCAAGGTCGTTCCGGGAGCGGCCGATAAAAGCTACGGCATCCAGGTGGCACGACTGGCCGGAATTCCCCGCTCGGTCACCGACCGCGCGCGCGAGATCCTCAACACACTCGAGCGCAAAGAACGCGATCTCGTGGAAGAGACCGCCATGCCATCGCGCCAGCTTTCGTTGTTCGATTCGAGGGAACGCGACGTCATCGACGCTTTGCGCGTCCTGCAACCGGACGCCATGACGCCGATTCAGGCGCTACACGAGCTCGCGAAACTGAAAGAGAAGCTCGAGAAATAGTTGTCGGGTTGTCGAGTTGTCGTGTTGTCGACAACCTGAAAACCCGACAACCGGACAACCTGTTAGCATCCTCAGAGTGGACATCCTCGGCATCGGCTTAACAGGCAAAGCGCTGACCGATCTCGAAAAAACGATCATCAGAGAGGTCGAGCCTTACGCAATCGTGCTGTTTGGCCGTAACATCGCCGACCCGAAGCAGCTCTGCGATCTCATTCACGAAGTGAAATCGATCGCGAAGCGGCCGCCGATGTTCATGATCGACGAAGAGGGCGGACGCGTCGATCGGCTGCGCCATCTCATTCCCGGCCTGCCAAGCGCGGAAGCGTTCGGCGAAGGCCACCAGTCGGTCGAACTTTCCTCGTGGATGGGGAAGGTCATCGGCATGGCGTTGCGGTACTTCGACATCGAGGTCGATCTCGCGCCGGTGGTCGACATTCGGGGCGCGCAGGCGCCGAAGGGACTCGAGCGACGAACATTCGGCGCCGATCCGGAAACGGTGATCGATCTCGGCGGCGCGTTCATGCGCGGTCTGCATTCGGCCGGCACAGGCGCGTGCCTCAAACATTTTCCCGGAATCGGAATCGGATCCGCCGATCCGCACTACGGCGCGACCGTCATCGATATCTCGCTCGATGCGCTCGTCCATCGCGACCTCCTTCCCTTCGCGCGCCTCGGCAACGAAGCGGGCGCGGTCATGATCGGGCACGGGACGTATCCGCAAATCGACGAACCCGACCTTCCCGCGACGCTGAGCCGCCGCATCGCCGTCGATCTGCTTCGCGAAGCCGCCGGATTCAAAGGTGTCGCGATGACAGACGACATGGAGATGCACGCCGTGTCGGACTACGGGTCATACGAGTACATCTCCGAGCGGGCTGTGCTCGCCGGCAACGACGTCGTGATGTTCTGCAGCCACATCGAGCGCGTTCCGGCCATCCACAGCTTTCTCGAGTCGAAAACGCGATCCGACGCCGCGTTCCGCGCGCGCATCGCGGAGGCCGCTGAGCGCCTCGAAAAATATGGTCAACATATTGACCAGTTGCGCCACGCGAGCAAGCCCGCGACGAGCTTTGAGACTGTCGCCGACGAGGCCAGGCGATTCGTCGAAGCGTTCGAGAAAAGCCGCGGCTCGCATGAGGCTTACGTCTCGGAGGCCGAGCGGCGAAAAGATCCACGCGGCGGGCGGACCGGCCGCGAGGAATGGACCTAGTAACTCGGCGGTTGCCCAAACTTTCTACGTAGTTTTTCGTCTTACCTGAGGCCCGATGAAGATCCGCACTTCCCTCGTGATCGCTCTGTTTCTCCTGTCCGCGCTTCCGCTCGGCGGACTCGTGGTCTATTCCTACTACAGCTCGCGGTCCGCGCTGCAGAACGCCTATCACGCCGAAGCGGCACGCCTGACGGCGCAGATGGATCGCCGCCTCGGCAATATTCGCGAGGCTCTCGAACAGCGCCTGGCCGAAGTCTCCGCGCTGCCGAACCTGTCGAATGCCGAGAAAGAAAAAGCGCCGGTTGTCGGAAACATCCTGATGACGATGGGCGACTTCGCACCGCTCCTCGACTCCATCGAGATCCGGCCGATGGCGCATGCCGCGCCTGTCGTTGCCAACACAGCGGTGACCGTCACCGGCTCGGCGCCAACGCCGATCGTCATCGATATGCCGCCGATGCCGAAGCTTCCGCGATTCACATTCACTGACGAGCAGCGCCAGCACCTGAAAAAAATCTCGCAGCTCGGCAGCGAGCTCGGGCAGCGCCGCAACGCGCTATCCACCGAAGAGCGCAATCGGCTGCAGAAGGAGCTCAACGCCGCGCAGAGTGCATTCAGCGAGTCGATGAAGACGACGCAGAAGAAATTCAATGACGATCTCACGGCCGCGCTGAAGGCGCAGGAAGCACAGGAAAAAGCCGCCGACGCTGCGCAGGCTGCACAAGAAGCGCGGCAGGAAGCGGCCGCCGATGTGGTTGAGGAAGCCAAGGCCACCGAGCAGGAGAAGCAGCATTGGCGGATGCGCGAGAAGCAGGCCAACCTGCTGTTCGGGCAACGCTTCAACGTTCCGCTCACCAATCAGGGCACGGTGATCGGACAAGTCCACGCGATGGTCAGCGGCGAAGAAGTCATCCGCCGCGTCCTGGACGCCTCGAATGAGGATCGCAGCGAGATCACATTCGCGATCGATCGCGAGAAGAACATCTACACGCGGACGCCCGAAGACCGCAAGACGCTCGAGAATCTCGGCGTTCTGGCGCGCGTCGCGGCGGGGAGGCCTCTCAACGACATCCCGAACTGGGTGGTGGTTCTGCATCAGGATCCGCAGAGTCAGTTGCGCGTCGGCGTCGCCCGTCCCTTCGGTGAGGACCTCGAGGACCTTCGCAAGACGGCTGCGAAGAATTTCGGATACGGCATCGCGCTCATCTTCGTGGCGTTGATCGGAATCATGCCGATCGCAAACCACATCACGCGCGACGTCGATCTCGTCAAGCGCGGCGCGGAACGCATCGCGCACGGCGACCTCACCACCCGAATCCCGGTGCGAACGAAAAACGAGATCGGACACCTGGCGTCGGCATTCAATCGCATGGCCGAAGACCTCAGCCTGCAACAGGAACGCATCGTCGAGCAGGAGCGCGCAGCGATCGAGTACGAACGAAAATCCGCCGAGCTCGAAGAAGCGCGGCGGTTCCAGTTGTCGATGTTGCCGAAAGAAGTGCCGCGGCTTCGCGACTACGACATCGCCGTATTCACGCAAACAGCGGCCGAGGTCGGCGGCGACTACTACGACTTCCATGTCGATCCGGACGACACGCTGTCGATCACGATCGGCGACGCCACCGGCCACGGCGCGCGCGCCGGAACGATGGTCGCGGTCATCAAAGCGCTTTTCGCCGGCTACAGCGGTGCGCAGACGCCGGCGGACTTTCTCCACGACGCCACCGAAAAAATCCGCCGCATGGACCTCGGCCGCATGGCCATGGCGCTGCAGCTGGCGCGGTTCAAGAATCGTCGCGTGACGATTGCATCCGCCGGAATGCCGCCGGCTTATGTCCATCGCCAGTCGACCGGCTCGGTCGAAGAAATCGCGCACAGCGCCACTCCGCTCGGCACACTGGGCGACACGTACAACGACATCGAGCTCGATCTTGCGGCCGGCGACACGCTGGTGATGATGAGCGACGGCTTCCCGGAGCTCATGAACTCCGCTGCCCAACAGCTCGGTTATGGCGCGGCTGCCGATGCGTTTGCGGCTGCTGCAAAGAACGGCGATTCCGACGGCGTGATCGCCGCGCTGGCGGAGTCAGCGCGTCGCTGGCACGGCGAACAACCGCCGAATGATGACGTAACATTCGTCGTCATTCGAGCGCGCGCATGAAAAACGCGGCGAGGTGATTATTGTCGAAGCGGCCCGATGCTCTTCCTCATTAGAAATTCTGACGCGCCGCGGATCAGATAGTCCCTCAGCTCACCGACGAATTCGTATCCCAGCCGTTCGTAGAGCTGCCGCGCGCGGGGATTGAACGACGAGACGCAAAGAAAAACGTTCGGCGTCTCACGAAAGATCCGCTCCTCCGCGAATTGCACCAGTTGCGTGCCGAGACCGCCACCGCGCGACGTCGGATCGACGCACACCGTTCGGATGTAGCCGCTGAACACCGCGCGCATCATCAGAATGATGAAGCCCAGCACGCGATCGCCTTCGACGGCCACGTAGACTTCGCTGGTCGGATCATTCACGATCGCCAGTGACTCATCGAAGTTGCGGCCGATCGTGATCCACGGCTCGGTGGAACACATCATTTCGGCGCAGCAGCGAGCCTCGTTTTCGCCTGCCAGCGGCCGAATCGCGACCATGCGATGATGTTGTCATGAGCACGCGACCTGCCGCCACCGAAATTTCTCCCGTCTATCAGCGCTATTTCGATCTCGTTCCGGAGGACGACATTCAAAAAGCGATTGCCGATCAGGCGAAGAAGACCGCTGGCATCCTGCGCGGCATCAGCGAGGAGAAAGCTGCTTTCCGATACGCGCCCGGCAAATGGAGCGTGAAGGGAGTCGTCGGCCATTTCACCGATGCCGAGCGAATCTTCGGCTACCGGACATTGGCAATCGCGCGCGGCGAGACCAAGTCGCTTCCCGGCTTCGACGAGAACTCGTACGGTCAGGCCGGCGACTTCGATCGCCGCTCGATTCGCGATCTCGCCGACGACTACGAAGCCGCGCGCCGTTCGACGATCGCGATGCTCCGCGGAATCCCCGACGCCGCGTGGTCGCGCAGGGGCGTGGCCAACGAAGTTCCCGTCAACGTCCTCGGCCTGGCGTACATCATCCTCGGACACGAGCGACATCACCTGCGCGTATTGCACGACCGATACGGAGTGTGATGCTGCGGTCGAGGTGAACGTTCCCTTCCACCCACCCGGCGGTTTTCGCTTCGATCTCGCCGAACCATTGGCCGCGATGCACGCGCGCGCCGACGAGCCCTCCCAGCCGCCCGCCGCGATCGCGAAACAGTTGATGCTCCGGCTGACGCCATAGCGCAACGCGATAGCGTTCGTTGAGCGTCGCGTCGATGCCCGCGAAATTGCGCTCGTGATTCACGTAGTCATGGATCGTCACGAACAATTTCGGATCGCGAAGAAAGAGATTTCCGTCGATCGAGTAGCCAAAAGGCGTCAGAACATGCCCCGCCGACATGTTGAGATGGCTGCTGCCGTACAAACCGAGCATGTTGGGATCGAGAAGGTTGATGAAGGCCAGTTGTCCCTGACGATGCAGAAAGTCGTGTTCGGCAGGAGTCAGATCGCTCTCACGGATGTAGCGGCGGACGCCCACGCCGGAAGGGTGAATTCCGCGGCCGGCGTATGGTTCGTTCGGCCGAAACAGGTCGTAGACCCAGGCGGTGAAATCGTGTCCCGTGAAATCGCGCTTGCTGATGCGCGCACCTTCGTCGCGTTCCCACTTGTCGGTCTCACTGTTCGCTTCGTTCGTGCTTCCGGAAGCGACGTATGCGATCGAGTTCAATTTCACAAGCCAGTACAGCGGGACGTTCCACGACGTCGCGCCATCGAAGAAATGTTGTCGCTCCAGCCGCAGCACGAGCGCATGTTCGCCTTCGATGCCGGCCGCGTGCGCGCGCACGAAGTCGGCAGGATGATCTCGCTTCATGCGCGCGAGGCGGTCGTCATTCGCATGGCTGACGGAAATCGCTTCCGGCAGCGGCCGAAGCTTGTAGACATCGTCGAAACTCGCGACGCCGCGATTGCCGAGGACCGCGCGATGAAATTCCTCGTGGACCCACGTGTCGCTCAGCGGAAGAGGGAGGACGACATCGACGATGCCGTCGAAGAGCGCCACGCTCGACTTTCCCCAGCGTTCGTTGCTTCCCCACGCGCGCTCGATGGCGCGGTGCGTCGCGTCGTAGAACGCCGCCGTCCACGAAACACTCTGCTCCATGGACGGAGCATGGAAGCCGTGGGCGAAATTGTCGGAGTCGATGACGACGATGTCCTGCCCGCGCACGATCGGCGCGAGAAGGACAACGGTCAAGGCGAGACTAGAACGGAACTTCGTCGTCTTCTTCGACCTGGGTCGCTGTCGCTGTCGCCGTGCCGCCCTTGCGCGCGCCGGCGTAGCCGCCGCCGCTCGGACCGCCGTTCTCGTCGCCCTTGCGATCGAGCATCTGCATCTGATTGGCGATGATCTCGGTGCGGTAGCGCTTCTGTCCCGTCTCTTTGTCGTCCCAACTATCGGTGCGGATCGAGCCCTCGATGTAGATGAGCTTTCCCTTGCGCAGATACTGACCGCAGATCTCCGCCAGTTTTCCCCAGGCGACGATGTTGTGCCACTCGGTCCGTTCCTGCTTCTCGCCAGCCTTGTCGGTGTAGCGGTCGTCGGTCGCGAGCGAGAATTTCGCGACGCTGGTCCCGCTGGGTGTTGAACGGATCTCGGGATCTTTTCCGAGGCGTCCAACGAGAATGACTTTGTTTACGCTTGCCATGATGCGATTGTAATCCGAAGAGTGATCGCGCGATCCGTTTTCTACGATACGTAGACTGGCGCGAGCGCGACGTAGCGCAACACCGCGACGTAGTGACAGACGCTGCCGCCGATCACGAACAGATGCCACACGCCGTGCATGTGCAAGACGCGTTTGGAAAGAGCGAAGAAAACGATGCCGAGCGTGTAGATCACGCCGCCGGCCGCGAGCCATGCGATGCCGGCCGCCGGTAACGCGCGCTTGAGTGGAGCGAACGCGATGACGATGAGCCACCCCATCAACACGTAGAGCGTCACCGAAATCACGCGAAACCGTCCGTGCAGGAAAACATCTTTGAGCACACCCGCGATCGCGAGACTCCACACGATCGCGAAAAGCCACCATCCCCACGCGCCACGCAGCGTTACAAGCGTGAACGGCGTGTACGTTCCTGCGATCAACAGATAGATCGAAGAATGGTCGAACACGTGAAAGACTTTCTTAGCCGGGCCGCGAAGGCTGTGATAGAGCGTGGAGCTGAGATAGAGCACGACCAGCATGCCGCCATAGATGGTGACCGCGGCGATCGTGCGGGCATCAGCATGCGTTGCCGCCAGTGTGATTGCAACGGCTGTGGCGATCAGAGCCAGAACACTTCCGACCAGGTGGGTGATGCTGTTGAATCGCTCTCCGTCATACATCGCCAAAAACTAGCACATACAATCGCGATTTGTGAGATGTGTCATTCAGCGCGTGCGCCGCGCATCGGTTTCGGTCGGGGCCGAAACCGTTTCAGAGATCGGCGCAGGGTTGCTCGTCCTGGCGGCAGTGGAGAAGGGAGACGACGAGCAAAAGATGCGCGATACCGCGCGCAAGATCCGCGAGCTCCGAATCTTCAGTGACGTTGCCGGCAAGATGAATCACGACGTGGCGGAGATCGGCGGATCGATCCTTGCGGTTTCCCAGTTCACGCTCGCCGGCTCGCTCGCGCGTGGCCGTCGCCCGAGCTTCGACAATGCCGAGGAGCCGGAGAGGGCCCGCGCGATGTTCGAGACCTTCGTCGCCGAGCTCGGCGCAACTGGAATTCCGGTCGAGACCGGCCGCTTTCGCGAAACGATGATCGTCTCGCTCGAAAACGACGGCCCCGTGACGTTCGTGTACGAGTCCTGAGGACTGCGGACTGAGGACTGACTGGGGTGGGCGTGCTCAGGACTCAGCACTCAGGACTCAGGACTTATACTTCGCGATCCTCATGGCGTACGACTCCAAAGCAATCGAAGAGAAGTGGCAACGCGCGTGGGCCGAGGCCCGCGTCGCGGAGATCGACGTCGCCAAACCCGGCGAGAAGTACTACATGCTCAACATGTTTCCGTACCCGTCGGGCGATCTCCACGTCGGACACGGGCGCAACTACATCCTCGGCGACGCTTTGTATCGATATCTGATGATGCGCGGCCGCGCCGCGCTCAATCCGATGGGATGGGACGCCTTCGGCTTGCCGGCCGAGAACGCCGCCATCAAGCGCGGCGTGCATCCGCGCGAATGGACGCTCTCGAACATCGCCCGCGAGAAAAAGCAGTTCGAGCGATGGGGCATCCTCTACGACTGGTCGAAAGAGCTCGCCTCCTGCCATCCCGGTTACTACAAGTGGAACCAGTGGCTGTTCATCCAGCTCTACAAACGCGGCCTGGCCTATCGCGGAAAAGCGCCCGTCAACTGGTGCCCGAGCGATCAGACCGTGCTCGCGAACGAGCAGGTGATCGACGGGCGTTGCGAGCGCTGCGGAACCGAAGTCGTGCAGCGCGAGCTCGAGCAGTGGTTCCTGAAGATCACCGCGTACGCCGATCGCCTCGATGACGGACTGGACAAGCTCGAACACTGGCCCGAGCAAGTCAAAGTCATGCAGCGCAACTGGATCGGCCGCTCCCTCGGCGCCGACGTCGACTTTCCGGTTCCCGATATCGGTCATTCGATTCGCGTCTTCACGACACGGCCCGACACGATCTACGGCGCGACGTTCATGGTGGTCGCGCCGGAGCATCCCGATGTTCCCGCGCTCATCGCGAAGAATCCCGACCGCGCCGAGATCGAGCGCTGGATCGCCGGCGTGCGCAATCAGAGCGCGCTCGAACGCCAGGAAGTGGGGAAGGAAGGGCGATTCACCGGGACGCACGCGATCAATCCCTTCGCCGAAAAAAAGATCCCGATCTGGCTCGGCAACTTCGTGCTGATGCAGTACGGCACCGGCGCGATCATGGCCGTGCCGGGACACGATGAGCGCGACCACGAGTTCGCGCAGCAGTACGGGCTGGAAATTCGGATGGTGGTTGCGCCCCTCACCCCGTCCCTCTCCCCGCAAGCGGGGAGAGGGTGGCACGAAGTGCCGGGTGAGGGGGCATTCGTGGACAAAGAAACCGGAGTCTCGGTGAACTCCGGCAGCATCTCCGGCCTCCCGACGCCGAAAGCGATCGAGAAAATCATCGACGAGATCGAGCGCAGAAAAATCGGCAAAAGGATGGTGCGCTATCGCCTGCGCGATTGGTTGATTTCGCGTCAGCGATATTGGGGAACTCCGATTCCAATTTTGTACTGTAACAAATGTGGGATTGTTCTAGTACAAGAAAGCGATCTGCCGGTTCGGCTCCCGCTCGATGTCCCATTCACCGGGAAAGAAGGCAATCCGCTCGCGAAAGATCCGAAGTTCGTCAACGCCACCTGTCCAACGTGCGGAGGACCTGCGCGCCGGGAAACGGACACGATGGACACGTTCGTCGACTCGTCGTGGTACTACCTGCGATTCATCTCGCCGCGCGACGACACCAAAATCTTCGACACGAAGATGGCGAACCTCTGGCTGCCGGTCGATCAATACATCGGCGGCATCGAGCACGCGATTCTGCATCTGCTTTACGCGCGTTTCATCTGCCGCACGCTCTACGATATGGGGCTCGTCAACTTCGAGGAGCCGTTCGCGCGTCTGTTCAACCAGGGCATGATCACAAAGGAAGGTTTTCGCGATCCGTCGTGCGGCCTGGCCTGGGTCCCGCTGAGCGAAGTCGAATTTCGCGATGAGAAGCCGTATCGCAGCGGCGTCGAGTTGATTCCCGAAGTCGGGAAGATGTCGAAGTCGCGTTTCAACGTCGTGCCGCCGGATGAGCTGATCGAACGCTACGGCGCCGACACCGAGCGCGTGTACACACTGTTCATCGCACCGCCGGAGAAGGAAGCGGCGTGGTCGGACGAAGGCGTCATCGGCGCGTATCGTTTCCTGGGCCGCGTGTGGAATGTTGCCGACGTCATTCTGAGCCGCAAAGACGGCGAAGAATCTCAGGCACTGGTCAGAAAAACTCACCAAACCATCG
>QHVX01000400.1 GCA_003222375.1 Acidobacteriota bacterium | reverse complement strand
TCAGCCTGTTCAAGATTCCGATCTTCGGGTGGGCGATCGGGCGGGCGGGGTTCATCCCCATCGACCGGAAGAATCGCAAAACGGCCGTCAAGTCGTTCGAGAAGGCGGTCGATCGCATTCGTAAGGGCAACACGGTCGTCGTGTTTCCGGAGGAGGGCCGCTCGCGCGAGCGTGCCATGCGTCCGTTCCAGCGCGGCGGATTCCTGCTCGCGCTGCGGTCCGGTCTGCCGATTCTTCCAGTCGCGATTGACGGAACGTTCGACATCTACAGCGCGCGCGCCAGGTGGGTGAAGCCCGGTCCGGTCACGATCAAGGTCGGCACGCCGATTTCGACCGAAGGGCTGACCGTGCGCGACAAAGATCGATTGCTGGAGGAGTCGCGCGCGCAGATCAGCCGCATGCTTTTTGGCGAGTTAGACTGACCGCATGACCGCCGACGGCGATCCGACCGTTGAGCGCCGCCTCATCGCGAATCGATACGCGCTGATCGCAAAATTGGGTGAAGGTGGCTTCGGCGCCGTTTACCTCGCCCGCGACACTCTCCTCATGCGCGACGTCGCCCTCAAGCTCCTCGGATCGATGTCCGACGATCGGCGCGAGCGTTTTTTTCGCGAGGCCCGCGCGATGGCGCGCCTTAAACATCCGAACATCGTCGGAATCTACGACGCCGGCGAGGATGCCAGCGACCTCTACCTCGTGCTCGAAGTTGTCCCTGGCCGCTCGCTGCGCGAGTTGATGCCTATGAACGCCGGTCGCGCGACGCACGTGATCCGCGAAGTCGCGGACGCCTTGTCGGCAGCGCACGCTGCCGGCATCGTCCATCGCGACATCAAGCCGGCAAACATCCTCATCGATGAGCACGGACGCGCGAAGGTCGCAGACTTCGGCATCGCGCGCGTCGAGGGCGATCCGCAAGTGACGGTGACGGGACATGTCGTCGGGACGCCGAATTACATGTCGCCGGAACAGCTCGATGGCAAAGCCGTCGGCCCCGAAGCCGATCTCTACGCTCTTGGCGTCGTGATGTCGGAGCTTGGGTTGCGCGATCATCCGATCGCGAAACGTCTGCTCGATACCGATCCGTCACGCCGC
The DNA here is from genome assembly GCA_003222375.1 of Acidobacteriota bacterium. Lineage (GTDB taxonomy): Bacteria > Acidobacteriota > Thermoanaerobaculia > Gp7-AA8 > Gp7-AA8 > Gp7-AA10. The sequence goes on along the minus strand of QHVX01000400.1, from coordinate 1,529 downwards.
GGCACGGCGCGGCAAGTCGTCGAGGAGCTCGACACCCGCCCGCGAACGGTCAGATTCTGGCTTGTCGCCGCGGTGGCCGTTCTACTTCTCATCGCTCTGCTTGCCGTTCTCACGAACCGTTCTCCGACGAAACCGAAGGTTGAACGCGCAACGATTCGTCTTCAACACGCAAAAGCGAAAGAGGTCCTCGATCTTGTCGAAGCGCCGGTCGCAATATTGGCTGGCAAGTACTTCACACCCAGCAGGGTCCAGCAGGACTATCGCGAAGGCAAACTCGCCGGAGCTCGCGTGAGTGTTCGTCGTGCTGTACTCACAGATACCGAGATCGAAGTCGAGGCATCCGCGACTGACATGGTCATCGTAAAGGATGCGGTTGCCATCATCGATGCGCTTTCAGGCTACCGGTTCAGATCGGAGTCGAATCTCTTCACCGGGGTGAAGTCTTCCCCTCGGCGGATCTCCTGGAACTCGCCGATACGAAGCGGCGATTTCATCGATCTCATTGCACGCACCGCGAAGTGGCCGCTGGTGCATGACAACTCTGTCAGACAGATTGCGGATACCCGGGTTCCGGCGGCGTTGCACGACGTGCCTTGGGATGAAGCGGTCCGAAACGTGATCCGCACACTCGATCTCGCGCTCTGGCAGGACGGCGAGATCTGGATTCTCGAATCGCAGCAGCGACGCCGGGAACGTGAACGAACAGCGTCGCGCTCGTGGGTTTCGTTCGCGCTTCACCGACGCGATCGTGCGGCAGTGGCCGATTCGCTCCGGCACCTGCTCAGCGACACCGGGGCGATCGCGTTCTCAACACGCACCGGCCTGATCATCGCGTTCGACACCGCCGAACGACTGCAGGCCGTCCGCTCTGCGCTCTACACGATGGATCCTGACCCATCGCGCGCCGCGCAACCTGATGTCCCTCGCATTTACTCCGGTGGTCGAATGAGTTTGGACCTCGCCGACGCTGACCTGGTGCAGTTGATTCAAGTGATCTCGAAGAGCGTGGGGCTTTCCACGGTCATCGATCCGTCGATTCATGGCAGGGTCACCGTGAGTCTCCCTCGCATCCCCTGGGACAACGGTCTGGAGGCCATCCTGGTGTCGCAAGGGCTTTCGTATTCCGTCCAGGGCGATGTGCTGACGGTCTTTCCGGAGTCGAAGGTTTACTCCGGCACGCCGGTCGAGCGCACGTTGCACTTACGACGCGAAAAACCAACGTTCTTCAGCGCGTTCGAAAAGGCGATGGCATCGCAACGCGAAGAGATCGTGGTCGCCGATGATGCTGCCCGAACTTTCATCCTTCGCGGCGCCAGCCAGGTCGTCGACCCGACCGTCCAGGTGTTCCAGACGATCGATGACCTCGACCCAATACCGCCGCGATTTCGCTGACGTCATCCTCCAGCAGCGTCCGCACCTCGAGCGTGAATCGATCATCGACGATTCTTCCGACGATCGGCCGATCATTGCGGAGAAAGCGCGCTGAGAGCTCGTTCGCCTTTCCCGGCACCTCGATCGCGATCGAGGGC
>QHVX01000402.1:5910-7093 GCA_003222375.1 Acidobacteriota bacterium | reverse complement strand
CGATCCGATGAAACCCGGCAGCGCCGGTCCCGGTGTGCCGGGCATTCATCCGGTCATCTACGACGAGGAAGGGAAGGAAGTGCAGAAAGGCACAAAGGCCGGCAACATCTGCATCCGCAATCCGTGGCCCGGCATCATGCAGACGATCTGGAAGGATCCCGATCGCTTCGTGAAGACCTACTACGCCAAGGACAACAAAGACCCGAAGAGCAAGAAGTGGCAGGACTGGCCTTACTTCGCCGGCGACGGAGCGGTTCAGGCCGAAGACGGCTATTTCCGCATCCTCGGTCGCGTCGACGATGTCATCAACGTCGCCGGGCACCGTCTCGGAACGAAAGAGCTGGAGTCAGCGTGCCTGGTCGTGCCGGAGATCGCCGAAGCGGCGGTCGTGCCGGTGGCCGACGAAGCGCGTGGGCGCGTGCCGGAAGTGTATGTTGCGTTGAAGCCCGGCATTCAGGCGAGTGAGAGGATCGAGAAGCAGGTGATCAAGGAGCTGGAGACGCTGATCGGAAAGATCGCACGGCCGAAGAGCGTGCGCATCGTTCCCGACATGCCGAAGACACGGTCCGGAAAAATCATGCGCCGCGTGCTGGCCGCGATCTCGAACAAAATGCCGGTCGGCGATGTCACCACGCTCGCCAATCCGGAAGTGGTCGAGCAGATCCGCGTGATGGTGCAGGGGGCGGGGCCGGTCGAGACAGCCACCAACGTCGGGGAAGACATCAAGAAATTCGGTCAGGATGAGCGGTAGATGAAAAAGTACATTTTGCACTGCATTTTGATCTGTGGCATCGCGGTGGTCGTGTTTGCCGACAAGAAAACCGCAGACATTGCGATCAGACTGGTCCGCATGGAAGGCAAGCCCGCGCCCGACATCGTCGTTTATCCGAGCGAATTCACGATCGGCAAGACGGTTTCATGGAAGAAATCCGCCGACGCCAACGAAACGAAAAACGGCGATGATCCCGTTCTCGAATACACGTCAGCCGATCCGGCGACGCTGTCGTTTGATCTTTTCTTCGACGGCTTCGAGACGCGAGATAACGTCTATCTGAAGAATGTTGCGCCCCTCGAAAGCCTGGCGGCAGTTGATCCCGCCTTAAAACGCCCGCCGATCGTGAAAGTGACATTTGACCCGTCGGGCTTCCCGACGTTTACCGGTGTCGTCGGCTCGGTATCCACC
>QHVX01000402.1:1547-5904 GCA_003222375.1 Acidobacteriota bacterium | reverse complement strand
CGACCACCAACGTGACGATGAAAAAGGCTTCCGACGCGCGGATAAGCAAGAATCCGTGTCCATAATGTACTAGCTTCAACACCGCCGCGGGCCGATCGTACATAGGGGCAAGGAGGCAATACTGATGAGCAAACGTGTGTCAATTCTCGTCCTGGCGGCGACGATGGCTTTCGCTTTCGCAGCCGTTGGACAGGAACGCAAACCGCAGACCTTCACCGAGCGCTACGGACAACAGCTCAATCTGACGGACACGCAGAAAAAGACCATCGACGATCTCGAGAAAAAGTTTGATGAAGACAATGGCGCTTTTCTCGACGACTACCACAAGACGATGGCCGAATATCGCGAGGCGCGTCAGGCCAATGACACTGCCAAGGTGGACGCCCTTCGTCCGAAGATGGAGTCACAGCGCGCCGAGATGACGAAGCTGCGCGGCGTTCAGGAAGAGAAGATCGCGACGACATTCAACGACGAACAGAAAGCGACATGGGCCAAGATCAAGGAAGAGCGCGCCGCTCGCATGAAAGAGCGCGGGCAGCGGCAGTAGCTGTTCTCTCCACACTGATCGGAGTTGCCGTTCCGGCGACGGCCCAGACCACTCTGACCGGAAACTGGAGCGGCAACTACAGCTATAGCATTCAAGTCGGCGCCTGCCAGAACAAGACGTTCACGTCGAATGGCAGCGTGACATTCACGCTGTTGCAGGTCGGCCACGCGATCCAGGGCCGCGCCGACTTCAGCGACTTCCTGATCTTCAGCGGCAACTGCAGTCCGGCCAAAGGTGAAGTGACCAGTGTGATCGTCGGAACGTTCGACGGCGCCAACCTCGCGCTGGCGTTTCCAAATGACTCGAGCATCACGCAATTCAGCGGACATGCGAGCGGCGATAGCATCTCGGCGCAGATCTCCGATGCGATCGGCGGGACCGGATCGCTCACCGCCAGTCGAGCGCCAGCCAATCCGGCGTCGGTCGATGCGACCGGCACCTGGTCGGGAAATTACAACTTCACCGATCGCTGCGCGAACGGCCACACGCTGAGCTACAGCGGCGCCGTCACACTCGGCCTGACACAGTCCGGCAGCCAGGCTGCCGGCGTGGCCTCGCTCGCGAACGTGCCGCTGTACGACCAGAACTGCAACAAGATCGCGACGTTGAACATGACGATGTCTGTTGCCGGCGCGGTCTCCGGCGGGACCTTCAGCGGCGGTGTGGTCGATCCGTCCGGTTCATTCGAATTTCCGATCACCGCGACCATCGATAGTGGCGCGATGAGCGGAATGGTTTCGGGCAGCAATCAGACCTCCACCACCGGCTCGTTTACGCTCACCCGCGCCACCACGCAGCGGCCGGCCGCTGACTTCGCGGGCAGCTATGAGGGGACGTACAGCGAGACCGATAACGAGGCTCCGTTCTGCAACAACATCGGGAGCCTGAAATTCAGCGGCCCGGCATCCGTCTCGATCGTCCAAGCCGGAAATTCGTTGTCCGGCGTCCTGATCCTTCAGGACGAGTTGACCGTCACCTCCAATGGCTTCGGCGGCTGCCTCGTCATCGATGCGCCCGATGCGGTTCTTCCTCTCTATGGCACGCTCTCCGGCAACACGATGACAGCGACCGTTCCTCTCAGCAGCGGCATCGCCGCGTCGTTCACCGTCACCTTTGACAGCACGACGATCCGGGGCTCGCTGACCGATGCGTTCGGCGATCTCGCAACCTTCACCGCCACTCCGGGTCCGCGGCACAGAGCGGTGCGGCCGTCATCCTGACACCGCGGAGCGGGGGAAGGATCTCGTCGGCGAGATGCTTCCCCCGCTCCGCGGGGTCAGCATGACGTTAGTGCGCCGCGCGCCGACAGTGAGAAAACAGTGACAAGCGCGAAACCGACCTTCTTCGAATCCCCGGACGCCTTCCGAAAGTGGCTCGAGAAGAACCACGACAAAGTCGATGAGCTGCTGGTCGGCTTCTATAAGAGGGGGTCGGGCCGGCCCTCGATCACGTGGCCGGAGTCGGTCGATCAGGCGCTCTGTTTCGGCTGGATCGATGGCGTGCGAAGGCGCGTGGACGACGCGATCTACACGATCCGTTTCACTCCGCGACGCAAGGGAAGCATCTGGAGCGCCGTCAATATTCGCCGGGCGACGGAGCTGCAAAAGGGAGGACTGATGCACGATGACGGCTCGCGCGCATTCGAGGCTCGCAACGAAGAAAAGTCACGGATTTACTCGTACGAACGCGCGACCGCGGCCTTCAATCCGCAGCAGGAAAAACAATTCCGCGCCAACAAGAAGGCCTGGAAGTTTTTCAATGAGCAGCCGCCGGGGTATCGCCGTATCGCAATTTATTACGTTGTCAGCGCAAAGCAAGAGGAGACCCGCGCGCGACGCCTGGCCACGCTCATCGACGAGTCGGCGCACCAGCGACGGCTCGGGTTGACGAGGGTGACGCGCGAGACACCGTAGTCAGACAAACGCAATCAAGTTCCGCTGCCAGTCGTGGAATAGGCGAAGGAGGTGTCCTTATGACGGATACCGTTACGCCTATACCGGACCGCAAGATTCGCTGGGGACGCGCGATCGGCGCGGGTGTCATCGCCACGATTGTCATGACCATCGTCATGATGCTGATGAAAATGAATCTGATGAAGTCGCTTGGCACCATGGTGGTCGGTTCCAATGCCAGTCCTGCACTGCAATACGCTGTCGGCGGCGCGATCCACTTCATGATCGGCATCATTTATGGAGTCATTTTCGCGGTTGTCGTCGGTCCAGTCGTCGGATGGAATCGCGCATTGAAAGGCATCGTCTATGGTTTGGCCATCGCTGCCATCGCGCTGGCTGCCATGCCGGTGATGGCGGGCGCTGCGAAACCGCCGATGAATCCTTGCCGCACGAAGCAGTCCTCTGCTGCTATGAATCCATGTCACCCGCAAGCAGCGATGAATCCCTGTCACACGGCAGCAGCCGCCAATCCGTGCAATCCATGCGGCGGAAGCGGCGGGGGTACTTACAGCGGATTGATGAGCGTGATCAATCACGTCGTCTATGGTTTAACTTTGGCGTTCGTCTACGGCAAGGTGCGTTAGATGAGAATCGCATTCAGCGCTGCCGCGGCAATCGCGATGATTGTGCTGACCGGTTTCTGGTTTGAACACGGCGACGTGCGAATCGAATGGGGAAGTTCAGGCACGCGCGCGCCCGCGGACGGCATGGTGATGGTGCGTGGCGGTTCGTATTCCATCGGAGACGAGTCGCCTGAGGCCGTCGGAGACGCACCGCGGCGCCGCGCGCAGATCGCCTCCTTCGCGATCGACCGCCACGAGGTTACTAATCGTCAGTTCGCCGAATTTGTGCGTGCCACCGGCTATCGAACCACTGCCGAGCGCGAAGGTGGAGGGCGGGTTTATCGCGGCGGGGAAAGCGACTGGGCGTTCGTGGATGGCGCCGATTGGCGCCATCCACTGGGACCACGAAGCAACATCGATCGAGCGTCGCAGCATCCGGTCGTTCTTGTCTCCTGGTATGACGCGAACGCATATGCAACCTGGGCGGGAAAACGTCTGCCCACCGAGGCGGAATGGGAAGTTGCTGCGCGAGGGGGCCGGCCGCCCGGTTCAACACCGCTTGGCGACCCCGCGCACGACAAGACTGCCAACGTTTGGCAGGGGCGGTGGCCCTGGCGCAATGACCTCTCCGACCATTTTTTCTATACCGCTCCGGTTGGTTCGTTCGCGCCGAACAGCATCGGGTTGTACGACATGCTGGGCAACGTTTGGGAGTGGACGGCCGACGCGTATGATGCTGGCGCGACTCTGAGAGTCGCGCGCGGAGGGTCGTGGTTTTGTTCTGCCAACTACTGCGCTGCGTATCGTCCCGGATTTCGCGGCAAGAGCCCGCCCGATCACGCGTTCAACAATGTCGGGTTCCGTTGTGTCGTCGACGCGCGGTGACGCATCGTCCATCCAATTCTCTGGAGGTCTATCAATGATCCCGCTCACGGAGCGAACGCCGCTTCACACGCCGCCGTTCCATTTCTTTGAAGATGACGCGATTACTTATGCCGTCGACGCCGAGGCGCCGAACTGGATTGCAATCGAAAGTCGCGGGTCCGAGATTCTGCGAGAGATTGCGGCCGAGCCAATGACATTCGGCGGCCTGGTCGCGCGATACGCATCTCGCCATCAGCTCGAAGCAGGCAAAGCATGGCTGCACGTCCACGATTTTCTTGCCGCACTGAATCGCGCCTCGATGCTGTTCGACGTTCCGGTCCAGCGGCAGCCGTATGCCGGCCGTGCGGCGCTTGTCCAGCCGAACGGCCTTCGCGAGCTTTGGCTGCAGATCAACAACGCCTGCAATCTCG
>QHVX01000402.1:441-1322 GCA_003222375.1 Acidobacteriota bacterium | reverse complement strand
TCCTGCCGACTCTCGACCGCCAGAAGGTCAAGTTTCAGGTGTCCATCGATGGCGCCCGTCCAGAGACGAATGATCCGATCCGCGGCGCCGGCACATTCCACAAAGCGCTCGACGGCGCGCGAATCCTCTCCGATCTCGGTTTCGACGTCTCGTTGACGACAGTCACGACCGAGGAGAATCTCGGAGACCTGCCTGAGATTGCGGCGATTGCCAGGCGCGTCGGCGCACGCAGTCAGCACCTCATGTGGAGCCACAAACGCGGACGGGCAGCGGAATCGGACAACGGCTTCTTTCCTGAACATGTGGCGCTGCTTGCCGCGGTGATGAAGACGATCGAGGTGGCACGGAGCGAGGGCGTTGTGCTCGACAACCTCGAAGCAGTCAAGCGCCGTGTCAATGGCGTTCCCGGCGTGAAGTACGACCTCGGCAACGCGGGATGGGATTCGTTGTGCGTCTACGCCGATGGCACGGTCTATCCGTCCGCGGCGCTGGCTAACGAGCCCGCGCTGTTGTGCGGCGACGTGCGGCGTAGCGCGCTCGCTGAGATCATCGACGGCTCTCCGATCATTTCGCAACTGCGAAAGGCTACCCTCGCGCGCAACGCTTCCGTCGCGACCGATCCGTTTCGCTTCCTCACTGGCGGCGGCGACATCGAGCACGCCTGGTGCTTCGCAGGCGATTTTCTCGGCGTCGATCCCTACTATCCGATCACGGTCGAATTGACGAAGCGCGTCATGCGAGAGCTGGGAGAAGAAAAGCTTGTGCGAAAGAATCTCCGTTCCGGCTATGACGCCCCGCTAGTTCTGCACGCGATGGGCGAGGGGGCGATCGCCTGCGGCACCGCCGACGGCGCGCTGGCCGAAGAGCCGGTGCTGACGCTG
>QHVX01000402.1:0-386 GCA_003222375.1 Acidobacteriota bacterium | reverse complement strand
GCCGATGTGCCGCAAACGGAGCTTTGCTGCCCGACGAAGTACGACGACAGCGCGATCGCGCACATCCCGCACGACGTGCTCGACCGCTTTTACGGGTGCGGATCACCCATGACACCCGCCGGAATCAAACCAGGCGAGGTCGTCGTCGACCTCGGCTCCGGTGCTGGCATCGACGTCTTCATCGCCGCCAAGTTCGTCGGATCGACCGGCAAAGCGATCGGAGTCGACATGACCGATCGAATGCTCTCGGTGGCTCGGGAGAATCAGCCGCGGGTGGCGGCGGCGCTCGGATACGACGCAGCCGAATTCCGCGAGGGATTTCTGGAGCAGATTCCGGTTGCTTCGAAGAGCGTCGATCTCGTCACGTCGAACTGCGTCGTCAATCT
>QHVX01000401.1 GCA_003222375.1 Acidobacteriota bacterium | reverse complement strand
TGATCGAAAGCGCGAACATCGCGCTGATCGCCATTCCGGCGATCGCCATGAATCGAACACGGGGCGTGTCATCGATCCATCCGCTCCAGGCGCAAAATGCGCCGAACGCTGCAATCAGCAACGCGATCAGCGTGACGAACCACATGATCCACTCCGCGTGGTTGCGACAAACGTATTGCACGAGCGCATAGCGGAGCTGCAGATCGGCCGCCAACGCGATCGGCGCCGCGAGGATCCCGCTCCAAAGCGCTACATCACTTTGCGTCGCATCCATGGCTGAATGTAAATGAGGAAATAGAACGGCAACCAACTGATGACCACGAAGTACCAGTAGACCGCGCCGCAACGGAAGTCGAGATAGCGGCTCTTCGTCATCGGCTTGAACGCGGCATAGACGAGCAACATCGTGTTTTCGCCGGTGGCCGCAAACGTGTGAAACGTGTGCAGCCCGATCACGACCCAGACGATCGAGCCGAATGCGTGGTCGCTCCACTTGTAACCGATGTTGGCCACGTTGTAAGCGCGGATCGCGAGAAATGCGATCCCGGCGATGACGACGAGAAGCATGCCGAGGACGACGCCGCGTTTCTCCTTGCGGTGCCCGGCGCGATCGGCGATCCACGCGGGAATCGCGCTGATGACAAGAAGAGCGAGATTGATGGTTGGCCAGAGCAGATCGGGCTTCGGCACTGTCGCGGGCGGCCAATCGAGATTTGCGGTCCGGAAGTAGAGAAATGTCGCGATCGTCATCGCGAACATCGATCCCTCGATCGCCATCATGCCGAGGTTGCCCCACCAGATGAGCGAGCGGCTGTCGACGGTGCTGACCGGCAATGACGAAACGTCGAGGACGCGCTGCTCGCTCATGCGCGACCCTCGAGGGCGAGCTGATGCCGGATGTCCTCCCGCTTGGGCCAGAACCAGCAGATGCCGGCGATGCCGGCGAGGATCAGGCCGATGGTGAAGAACCAGGCATAGAAGATCGATCCGATCAAACCGATCGTTGACGCCACAGCCAGGACAAACGGCCAGATCGAATGGCGCGGCAATTCCTCGCGATGGTCAGGCTCGGCGTCCAGAACCTTCGTGACGAGGACCTCGCGTTTCTCGAAGCTCATGCCGGTGACGTACGGTTGGTTGGGCGCTGCGTCCCAGACGGCATTCGGCCCGCTGACGACTGGAATGTGCAGAAAGTCGTACGAGGGCGGAGGCGATGCAATCCACCACTCGAGCGTGTCGGCGTTCCACGGATTCGGGCCGGCGACCGCGCCGCTGCGGCGGCTGATCGCGAAGTTGATCAGCATGGTCAGAACCGCGAGTGCGATCAGCCCCGCACCGGCGCTCGCCACTTTGTTCAGCGTTTCCCAATGCAGTCCGGCTTGATAGGTGTACACGCGCCGCGGCATTCCGTAGAGACCCAGGATGTGCATCGGAAAGAACACGACGTTGAATCCGATGAACACGAGCCAGAAAGAGAGCCGGCCCAGGCCTTCGCTGTACATGCGGCCCGTCCACTTCGGAAACCAGAAGTGCAGCGCGCCAAACAACGGGAAGACCGAGCCGCCGATCAGAACGTAATGCAGATGCGCGACGACGAACATCGTGTCGTGGATCTGCCAGTCGAGCGGCACCGAAGCGAGCATGATTCCCGTCATCCCACCGACTGTAAAGGTGACGAAAAAGGCGATCACGAACAAGACCGGCGTCGCGATTCGCAGTTTTCCGGTCCAGATCGTCGCGATCCAGCAGAACATCTGCACCGCGGTCGGAATGACGATCATGATCGACGCCGCCGTGAAG
>QHVX01000395.1 GCA_003222375.1 Acidobacteriota bacterium | reverse complement strand
GCGGCGGTGCGCAAGACGTTTCAAGCAATCGTCGAGGGGTTAAGGGGCACGTCACCCTGAGCGTAGCGAAGGGTCTCGTCGACGAGATCCTTCGCTGCGCTCAGGATGACGACTACTCCAGCATGTGCAATTGCCAGACGTCGCGGAGTAGCGGCGCCAGGGCCAGCTCGCCGACTTTGCCGATGCTGCCGCGCAGATAGCGCAACTCCGTCAGCTTCTCGTGCACTTCGGCGTCCTTCTTCACCGGGAAGCCGCTCTCGCGAAGCATCATCAGTCCCTTGACGCGCAACGACAGCTCGCTCTGCAGGCGCAGATAGCAAAGCATGTCAGCGAGGACCGCGCCGTCGAAATGTTTGCGCAGCGACTGCAAATATTGACCGGCGCCCGAGTCCGCGAATTCGCCGGAGCTCATCGCCTTGAGAAGCGCGACGTCGAGATCGAACCCTGTTCCGACCCATTGCCGCACGAAGCGTTCGCTCTGCGAGAACACCAGCACCATCAGCGGCGGCAACACGAGAATGATCACGAGGGTCGACATCGCCGGCGAGAGGACGAAGTGATTGAACAGCGAGTGCAGCCCGAACGCGATCGCGATCCCCACTGCCGCCCACCGCTCCCCGAGGGCCTTGGTCGTCATCGCCATGATGGCCGTCGTTCCGCCGTGCATGATCGCGGTTCCGAACCCGCGCACGATCCAGAGGGCGGGCGGGGCGGCGGCCAGCGATGACACGAAATACAAATTCTCGGTGAGCGCGAATCCCGTACCGACGGCAAAGCCGCAAATGGCGGCGTCGATCAGGAATCCGATCTGACGATCGCGCAACATCACGATGATCGGAATCGCCTTCAGGATTTCCTCGACTGCCGGCGCGTCATAGTGCGTCAGCAGATACCGGCCGACGCCGAGTCGCAGCAGCCAATAGTTGATGAGGAGGCTGGCTGCAGCGGCGAGACAACCGATGATGATCAGCTCCACGAGCACGCGCGGACGCACGAGCTTGAAGCTGTCGAGATACAGAAGCGCCATCAGGAAAAGCGAAACAGGAAGAAATGCGAGGAGCGTCATCGCAGGAGCTTGAGCGAGACCATCACCTCGCTGGAGTCTCTTCCCTTCTGCATCGCGGTAGCGTATCCCACCGAGAAGGTCGACTCCAGATTGGAAAACATGACCAGCGAAAAATCGAGTTGCGCGCCGACGTCATAGATCGTTTGCCGTAGAGCGCGTTTGCTGATGTCGGTCTCGAGCGCCGACGTGAAGAGAGCGACCCGCGCCCAATTCGTGTACAGCGAGGGTACGCCGACACGGCGGAAGCGGATTGGCGGCAGCGTCCATTCGAGGGTCGCCTTGCCGAAATCATTTCCGCCGGCCTCGTTCAATTCGAGACCCGGGAAGCTGTAGAACTCGCGATAGCGACGCACTTCCTGATAGTCGACGTAGTTGTTGCCGAACCCGCCGAAGAAAAAGTTTGCGAACGGGTTCGTGCGATCGCCGCCCGATTTCCCGGCCGACGTTCGCAACCACAGCGACGAATGCTCGAGCGGCACGAGGAAGCCGCGGTCGTAGGTGGCGTAAAACCGCGGAAAGAATTTACCGGCGACGTGATTGCCGCTCGCGGTCGCGGTCCATCGAAAACCGTACTCGTCATCGACGGCGCCGATGGTCTTGCGCACATCCTTGAAGTCGAGCCGTCCGGAGATCGTTTCGTACTCGGTGAACGGCGCGCGAATGTTCTGGTAATCCGGAAGCGTGTCAAGACCGCCGTAATACGCGCTGCTGAGCGTGTACTCGAATGTGCGCGGGCGCTCGAAAATCATGTAGTGGTGATATGCCACCGATGCCACACGTCCCTTGCGGCTCACTTTCGTCGGCCCGAACAGATCGTAGAAATCCGTGGCGTTCAATCCGAGGCGAACTTTCCACGGGACGCCGTCGTAATCGAGCTTGAGATGCAGCCGCTCGCTCTTTGGCGAGACCGCCGCTGTCAGATCCAGCGAGCGCAGGCCTAACGGATCGGCAGCATTGAAGCGTAGGCCGGCGGCAACTGTATTTTTGTATCCCTCGACGACCGGATAAACAGATCCGAAGCGCACGCGCGCGAATGGATGATACGGACCGACGTACGTGGTGACTTCGTCGAGATTGACGCGCGCCGGCGAACCGGCATTCCACTCCTTCACAATCGGATGCTTTTCAACAACCTGCTGGCCGAGGTACTCGATGGCGCTGATGTCGTCGCGGACTTCGATCGGCAGCCGCACCGGCGCGAAACCCTTCGCCGTGTAGTGGTACGCGATCATCGCG
>QHVX01000394.1 GCA_003222375.1 Acidobacteriota bacterium | reverse complement strand
TCAACGACGACGACATGCGCAAGGAGCAGGAAGGCATCTACGTGCCCTTCTCGATCTATCAGGACATGTTCGGCCGCACGAACGCGATCTCGTACATGCTCGCCAAAGCGGTCGAGCCGGAGAAGAGCGTCGACGCCGAAGATGAGGCGTCGCGGCTTTACGCCCAGGCGCACAACGGAATTCACGACGTGCACGTCGAGAACGTCGGCAAGGAGATCCTGAAGGAGCGCGGCAACATCCTCCGCGTTCTGCGCAACTGGCGCATCGTGTTCTTCTCCATCGCCGGCGTGTCGCTGCTGATCGGCGGCGTCGGGATTTTCTCGGTGCTCAAGATTTCAGTCGGCGAACGCCTTTTCGAAATCGGACTGCGCAAGTCGATGGGCGCGACGAACGCCGAGATCTTCGGACAGTTCCTGATCGAGGCCGTCACGCTGTCGGTTGTCGGCGCTGCGATCGGACTTGCGGGCGGCATCGCTCTTGTCCGCGTGATCGCAGGCTTTTTCCCGGCCGGACTGCCGGTGTCGATGTTCGGACTGTCGGTCGCGAGCGGCTTCGCGATCTCGATCGGCCTGCTGGCGGGGCTCTACCCGTCGATCAGCGCGTCGCGGCTCGAGCCGATGGAAGCGCTCCGCGCCTAAAAACGTAGCGCCGGCTCTTAGCCGGCGCCGAGCCGCCTGAGAGGCGGCTCCACGTTAGGTAGAGAATTCGGCGTCTCACCGAATACCGAGGTACGTTCGCTCGATGATCTCGGGCAGACGAATGTTCCGGCGTAACCTTCCGCACTATCAGAGCGATTTCCGAACGTACTTCGTCACGTTCGCGACCGCCTCTCGATGGATACTTCCTCCGATCGCGCGTGATCTGACAATGCGACACATCGTGTTCGATCACGGCGCCGTGTGCATCTTCATGCGGCGGTTGTCATGCCGGACCATGTGTTACTCGTTGTCTCTCGTTCTGAAAGGACTCAAGGGCTCGTCCGCCCGATCAATCAACAAAGCGTTGCATCGGAACGGGTCCGTATGGCAGCACGAGTCTTTTGATCACGAGCTCCGCCGCGATGAGGATTGCCGCCTCAAAAGCGAATACATTTGTGCGAACCCAGTCCGCAAAGGCCTTGTGTCGAATCGTGATGACTACCGATGGATCTGGCGCGAATGGATCGAGGGCGCAACGTAGCGCCGGCAACGTAGCGCCGGCTCTTAGCCGGCGCCGAGCCGCCTGAGAGGCGGCTCTACGTTCACTGGCAATTCTCATTCTGTTTCTTTGCAATATGGATAAAGCTCACGCGTGCGCAGCACGCCGCTTGTCCGATCGCCATCAATGTTGTACTGCGTTGCGATGACGCTCTTCGGCGGCACCCCCTTCTCCACCCACCGCTCGAGAGCCTTCAACATACTGTGTTTTGGCTCAGCGTCGGGCCGTACCCATTGACCAAAATCGTTCGGCACGGCGCCGCTGCCGCAATGTCTCATGCCCGGCACGACGTAGAGCTGCAGAAATGCGTCAACAGCTTTCTGTCCCATCCGCGACACGAGCAATCTGTAGTAGTTGACGCTCGATTCAGGGTCGTCGGCGCCTCCGTGATAAATGATCAGCTTTCCGCCACGGTCGCGAAAAGCCTCGAGATCGCCCGAAATGAACGTGTGGAATCCCCAACGGATCGCGGGCGCACCGGCCATGATGCCGTCGTAGTCGGCT
>QHVX01000396.1 GCA_003222375.1 Acidobacteriota bacterium | reverse complement strand
CGCAAGGTCCGGGCGCGGGCCACGAAGCTAGGCGTGCGCTATTCGTTCTTCTTCATGCGGGCCGATGGCGCGCAACTGAAGACGCTGGCCGCTCTCTATGATGCGGGCACGCTGCGTCCGGTGCTCGACCGCACGTTCCCATTCGACGAGACGCTCGATGCGATGGCATATGTGGAACAGGGGCGCGCGAAGGGCAAGATCGTCGTCACCATGCCGCCCCCAGGCACCTGAAAACAGAAATTGCTGCATACGTGCTGGTGGAGGCACCAGCGCCGGTGAGGCCCGGGCCAAAACGCCGTCGCCATTACCTGTTGGTAGTTCTTTTACACGTGGACGCGCCCGCCGGCTGAACGCGTGATCCGTTGCAACCTTGTTAAACCCTTCGCGCGGTGTCGCGGAGTCTCTCGACCAGCAGCTCGCACAATGCGACGGAGAATTTCGCGAGCAACTGCGGATCGAACGCCAGCGCTTCCGACAGTGTTTTCTTGTCCCAGCCGCGCACGACGGCATTCTCTTCGCCGGCGCGCACCGAAACAGTGCGCGGCGAATCGTCGATGAAGGAGACTTCGCCGAGGACGTCGCCGGGGCCGACGGTGGCGAGGACGGATTCTTTTCCGTCGCGTTTCGCCACGATGTCGAGATGCCCTTCTTCGACAGTGAAGAGTCTCGAATCCGCTTCCTTCGCGCGGATAAGGTAGTTGCCGGCCAGGATCGTTTTTACGACTGCGATTTTCTCGATCTTGCGGCGCTCGTCGTCAGTGAAATAGCGAAAGAGGGGATGATCGCTGTGCTGCGGAAAGAGTTTGTTCATATCAGCTCCACGTGATGCTCCACTCACAATGCGGTGCGCCCTTCGCGTAGCACTGCGTCTGCTGGATGCGCACGTCCTTCACGCCCGTCAGTTCCGCCATTCTCTCGATCCATCCCGTCGTGCGCGAGCAGCCGGCACTCTCGGAAGGAAAATCGAGCAGCTTGATCGTCGCGCCGTGATCGGTCTGATCGGCGACCTGCAGTTGTCCGCGATTGTAAAGCGCGCTCCACATCTGCGATGCCTTGGCCAACAACGCCGCCGGCGTGAGCACCATCGCAAAAAATCGATAGATGCCTTTCACGGCGTCGGCGGCCGCTTCGCGTCCCGCGCGCCGTGCGAACTGTTCGACCGGCTCGCCCTTCGTCTTCGCGGCGGCCTCGGTCACTTGATTGAGAATACTCACCGGAATCGTCTCGGTCGGCAAAATCGGAGCCCGTAGTCGCGCGGCGTAATCGGCAGGCAGCGCGCTCAGCACAGCGTTGCGCTGCGACGGCGTCAATTCGCTCTCGATGAATTTCTGCAGACTGCGAACCGGCGAGCCTTTGACCGTGACGCTTTCGTCAGCCATGCAGTTTTGGACGTGGACCCGCCGAGTATAATCCACGCTCCGCGGAGGTTCCCCAATGAGCAGCACAGCGCAAGAAGCCAGCGCGGCAATCGAGGCCGCTGAAGCGAGCAACGAGCCGAAAGTCGGCGCGAAGGACAAGCTCGAAGAGCTTTGCGTCAACACCATCCGCTTTCTGGCGGTCGACGCCGTCGAGAAGGCGAAGTCGGGCCATCCCGGATCGCCGATGGGAATGGCCGACATGGCCTTCGTGCTGTGGACCGAATTTCTGCGCCACGATCCGAAAGCGCCGAAATGGCAGGACCGCGACCGTTTCGTCCTCTCGGCCGGGCACGCGTCCATGCTGCTCTACTCGCTGCTGCACCTCACCGGCTATCCCGACATGACGATGGATCAGCTCAAGTCCTTCCGTCAGTGGGGATCGAAGACCGCGGGACACCCGGAATATGGTCACGCCGTCGGAATCGAAGTCACCACCGGACCTCTCGGACAGGGATTCGGAAACGCCGTCGGCATGGGCATCGCGTCGAAGATGATGGCCGCGCGATTCGACACCGACGATCCGTTCAAGCCGGTCAGCAACACGATCTACTGCATTTGCTCCGATGGCGATCTGATGGAAGGCATCTCTTCCGAAGCCGCCTCCCTCGCCGGCCATCTGGGCCTCGGCAATCTCATCTACCTCTACGACGACAACTACATCTCGCTCGACGGCGAGACCCGCTTTTCGTTTTCCGACGATGTCAAGAAACGGTTCGAAGCGGTGCATTGGCACGTGCAGTCGATCGACGGCCACGATCGCAACGCGGTGCGCAAAGCGATCAAGAAAGCGCAGAAGGTCACCGATCGTCCTTCGCTCATCATGGCGCGCACGATCATCGGGTGGGGCAGCCCGAAGTTTCACGGAACTTCGCGCGCGCACGGCGAGCCGTTAGGCGCCGACGAAGTCAAGGCCACGAAAGCGGCGATCGGCTGGCCGCAGGAACCGACATTTCTCGTTCCCGACGAAGTGCGCGCGGAGTTCGATCGCAAGACGAAGAAGCTCGCGCGCGAACACAAGAAATGGGACAAGGGCATGGAGGAGTGGCGCGCCCGCAATCCGCAACTGGCGGAGGAGTGGGATCGCTACTGGAACCACACGCTGCTCGTTGAAGCAGGCAAGGCGGACAAAGCGACGGCGACACGCGAACTGTCGGGACAAGTGATTCAGAAACTGGCCGCGATCGCGCCGTTCCTCATCGGCGGCGCAGCAGACCTCTCGACATCGACGAAGACGAACATCAAAGAGACGACCAACATCGTTCGCGCCAAGGAATCGCCCGACAAACCGCCGGCGCTCGAAGTTTTCAAGGGACGTAATCTCTATTTCGGCGTGCGCGAACATTCGATGGGCGCCGAAGTCAACGGAATCACGCTCTACGGCCCGTGGCGCGCGTTCGGATCGACGTTCCTCATCTTCTCGGACTACATGCGCCCGGCGATACGCCTGGCAGCATTGATGGACATTCCGTCGATTTTCGTCTACACGCACGACTCCGTTTTCCTCGGCGAGGACGGACCGACGCATCAGTCGGTCGAGCAGCTCTTTTCGTTGCGCCTCATCCCGAACATGACGCTCTTCCGCCCTGCTGATGGCGCGGAGACCGGCATGGCATGGGCGTGGGCGGTCGGAAAGTCGCACGGACCGAACGTTCTCGTTTTCACGCGTCAGAAACTCGATCCGATTCCGCGCGGTGAAGGTTTCGATCCGCACGAGATCTGGCGCGGCGCCTATGTGCTCGACCGCTACCGCGACGGCGACATCACGATCATCGCGACAGGCTCGGAAGTGCCGCTGGCCGTGAAGACCGCCGATCTTCTCCGCGGCGAAGGCCTGCCGGTTCGCGTCGTTTCGGCTCCGTCTCTCGATCTCTTCGATCGTCAAGATATTGACTATCAGGACCGCGTCCTCGGCAATCGCAGCCGTGTGGTGGCGATCGAGGCCGGCCGTTCCGCCGGCTGGTACAAGTACGTCAATCATGATGCGCTCGTGATCGGGATCGATCGCTTCGGCGCGTCGGCTCCGTACGAGAAGATCGCCGAAGAGCTGGGGTTCACGCCGGCGAAGGTGGCGGAACACATTCGCGCGTGGCGGAAGTAGGCGCCGGCTTGCGCCGGCGCCCTGAACGCTACTTACGAACAAGCACGAACGTCTGAAACGACAAATCGTCACTCGGGCCTTGCGGAGGCGCAAGCCGGACCCATCCGGGAGGATTCGGCAGCGCGTCATAGTAGGCGTGACCGCCGGTGTAGAAGTCTCCGGCGGGCGCCGAAAGAATCGAACAGTCGCCGATGGCGCTCAGCACGATCGCGTATGGCTTGCCTGCGGTTACCACCTGAGCGGGTTGGAACTCGACCAGCCGAAAGCCGGCGTCGGGAACCGTGCTGTAGGGCGGCGTGTATGTCGGGTAGGTATCGCCGGACATGGTCTCAGACGCCAGGACCACTCCACTGGGGAGCGCGCCCGTGACGCCCTGAATCTGGACCGTGATCGTGGCGGCCGCATCGCAACTGATCGGAACCATGACGTGTGTCAGGCGTCCCGACTGACCGGCGGTGAACACCTGGGCGAGTTTCTGGTGACTTCCCGAACCGATCGCGAGTGTGGGACCAATGTTGTCGACGGCCGGGCTGCTCCTGATCGATGCGTGGCTGCACTGCGAAGACTGCTGACGAGCAAAATAACGATAGACAGAGGACGGACTTGAGATGCATGAGATCCCCCTTTGAGGTGCATCAATTGTTGTTTGTTAGGCCGCGCCGAGAGAACCTCGCGCGGCGTGTATTAGATCGGTCGTTCCGTCACAAACCACTGTGACCGCGATCACAATGCATACAATGCGCGCCATGCGTATCCGAATCGTCATCGGAGTTTTGCTGATTTCTGCAGTCGCTCGCGCCAACTTTTTCGAATTCAAACAACTCCCTGTCGATCCGTCACTCGACGCCGCGCTGCGACATTCCGCTGACGCGACGCTCAAGGCATTTCCGAAACTGACTGCCGACAACCTCGCGATGAGCATCATCGATGTCACGAAGCCCGACGTCATGTCGCGCGCCGACTACCACGGCGACGCGCCGTTTTATCCTGCCTCAGTCATCAAGCTTTTTTACATGGGCGAGGTCTATCACCAGCACAAGGAGAACGATCCTGACGTCCCGCGCGCGCTGCACGAGATGATCGTCGTGTCCGACAACGACGCCACCGCGTTCCTGCTCGATACGATGACCGATACGGCCAGCGGTCCGGAGCTGCAGGGCCGCGCGCTGCGAAAGTTCATCGAGCGGCGCGGCGTCGTGAATCGCTATTTCAATCCGATGGG
>QHVX01000399.1 GCA_003222375.1 Acidobacteriota bacterium | reverse complement strand
GATATTGGCCGATCACGCGCCCCGCGAGATCGCCGAGCGCCGGCGCTTCTTCGATCACGGTCGCGGGAGCGCTCTTGAGCGGTGGCTGCACGATCGGCTGGCTTTGAAAGAGCGGCGTGAATTGCGGCGCCGGACGATCGTAGATCTGCGAGGGAAAAAGTGCCGCGTGCTGCGTGCCGGGTGCCGCGTCCGCGACCTGCAATAGTTCTTTTCCCTCCTCCGCCCCGCCTAACGCGCGGCGGATTCCGTGTTCGACGACCACGTGAATGGATCCCGAATCCCGAAAGCGAACCTCGGTCTTCGCGGGATGGACGTTGACGTCGACGGCCGTCGGCGCGATTTCGAGGAAGAGCACGATCGCAGGGTGCCCGTCGAAATCGAATGCCTCGGCCGCCCGATTGGCGGCGTGGGTGAGCACGCGATCGCGAACGAGGCGTCCGTTGACGAAGAAGAATTGATTGCGGCGGCTGCCGAAGCGAAGTCCGCGCGTCACGTAGCCGCTCGCATGTGCGCCCTCGACCAACTCATCGATCTCAGACAAGTACGCCTCGGCATCGGTGCCGAGGACCTGAATGATGCGCGACAACGTGTCGGGGGCGGGCGGCAGATCGAGAACCAGGCGACCGTTGTGTATGAGCCGGAACGCGAGCGATGGCAGCGGCAGCGCGTACGACGAGACCACGGTGACGATCGACCGGAATTCCGACTCCGCGCTCCGCAAGAATTTGCGGCGCGCGGGAACATTTTCGAAGAGCTCGCGGACGACGACCGTCGTGCCGCGGTCGCGCGCCGCCGGTCGCACCTCACGCGCACCGGTGAGCGGATCGCACTCGATCTCGACGGCGCACTCCGACAGGCCGTCGAATGTCGTGAGCGAGAAGCGCGCGACACTCGCGATCGACGGCAGCGCCTCGCCGCGGAAGCCGAGGGTCCGGACGCGCGTCAGATCGTCGAAGGCGCGGATCTTCGAAGTCGCGTGACGCTCGAGTGCCAGCAGCGCATCGTCGCGCGACATCCCCGATCCGTCGTCCCGGACCTCGATCCGCTTCTTGCCGCCGTTTTCGAGGAGGACCTCGATCGAGCGCGCGCCGGCGTCGATGGCATTCTCGATGAGCTCCTTGACAGCCGATGCCGGCCGCTCGACCACTTCTCCGGCCGCGATCTGATTCACGAGCTCGGAGGAGAGAATCAGGATGTGGGGCACTTGTAAATTATAAGTTGCTAGGTTGTCAGGTTGTCGGGTTGTCAAGCGACAGCACGACTTTGCCGAATGCTTCGCGATTCTCGAGGATGCGATGTGCTTCTCCGATCTCTCCAAGCGGTAGAACTCGATCGACGACCGGATGCAGTCTGCCGGCTTCGACATGTTTCATGATCTCGTGCAGCTCGGCGAGGCTACCCATTGTGGAGCCGAGAATCGACAGCAGCTTGAAAAAGATCAGGCGAATGTTGATGGTCGCCTCGCCACCGGCCGTAGCGCCGCACGTGACGAGACGTCCACCTTTGGCGAGGCACTTGAGCGAGCGCTCGAACGTTTCTCCGCCGATGTGCTCGAAGACGACATCGACGCCGCGCTTGTTGGTGAGCGCCCGCACGACCGCGACAAAATCTGTCTCGCGATAGAGGATCGTCTCATCGGCGCCGAGCTGCTTCGCGCGTTTCGCTTTCTCGGCGCTGCCGACGGTCGTGTAAACGGTCCCATGCCACAGCTTCGCGATCTGAATCGCGGCGCTCCCTACACCCGACCCGCCCGCCTGCACGAGCACCGTTTCGCCGGCGCGGAGTTGCGCGCGCGCAAGAAGCATGTGCCAGGCAGTCACCATGTCGAGGGGAATCGCAGCGGCTTCGGCGAACGACAGCGACTCCGGTTTGCGAATCAGATTGCGAATCGGAACCGCGATCTTTTCTGCGCAACCTCCATTTCGGTTTTCGCCGAAGATCCCTGCGCTGACGCAGAGCGGATCGTTGCCGCTCAAACACGCGACACACGTCCCGCATGAGTATCCCGGTGCGACGATCACTTCGTCGCCGCGCTTCCACCCTGTCCCTTCCCGAGCTTCCTCGACGATACCGGCGACCTCGGCGCCTGGGATGATCGGCAGATGAAACTTGTGGCCGGGAACTCCGCGGCGCACCCAGAGATCGAGATGATTGAGCGCCACGGCGCGCACGCGCACGACCGCTTCATCCAGCTGCGGAACAGGATCGGGTACCGTGGAGTGTTCCAGTCTTTCGACGCCACCGTGCTCTCGAATTACGATCGCTTTCATGGCGCGGGATTCTACAAACCAACGCGGCACGATGGTTGCTGCCGGGCTCGGCATGGCGCGGCGCATCACTGCTGTTATCGGAATGGTGGCCCTGATTGGCCTCCTGATCGTGCTCGTCTGGCGCGTCTATCTCCATCACGAGCGCGGAGCGCCAGCGGATGAGCCGACCGTGGTCAGCAATATCTACCGTTCTGCGTAAATTGCATACATGGCATGGCACCTGCTCTATTGGGGAGCATGAAACCGAGACTTCCTCTTCTTGGCGCTGCTTTTGTCGCCGCGCTCTGTCTAATCCCCCTCTCCGCAACAGCCGATTCGACGGCAGTTGTCGATCTGACCTCCCAACTCACGGGTCAGGTCGACGTGGATGGACTGTCGGCGATTGAAGTCGGCGGGATCGTCATTCTGCGGGGAAGAACAACCGACCTCGCTATTGCCCAGCGCGCCGGCGCTCTCACTCAGAACCTTGGTTACACGCGTATCGCGAATCTGATTCAGATCGTTACGCCGCCGGACGACGCTGCGATCGCGCGCCAGGCGGAGCGAAGGCTGGCAATGCATCGCGCGCTCGACGGCTGCCGGCTGCGCGTCGACTCCAACAAGGGCGTCGTCACAGTCGCCGGAAAAGTGAATCAGGAGCTGCAGAAGGACATTGCGGTCGATCTCGTGCGTCAGATCGACGGTGTCCGGAGCGTCCGCTCCGATCTCTCAATGAATCGTTCGTATTGAGAAGCGAACCTTGCTCCCCTTCAGGCCTTCGTCGGCTTTGACCGTCCGCGCGTAGATCACGCTGAACAAGACGTCAAAATCGCGGATCGTCACGCTCGCTTCGGTGCCCAGGCCGGCATCGACGGCGTTGCCGTGGCTGTCGGCGATCGATACGTGACCGACGCCGAGGTATGCGATTCCGTAGAGCGTGTTCCAGTGCATGCCGAACGTGCGGTAGTCGCGATTGCGAAACGCCGGGACGAAATACTCATTCGTCATGTGAATCTCATTCGCGCCTGCCGATGCGTTGCGGGATGTGATTCCTTT
>QHVX01000398.1 GCA_003222375.1 Acidobacteriota bacterium | reverse complement strand
GCGTTTTCTTCGAAGAGGATTCGCCTGGTCGCCGGATCGATGACGATCGCGGCCGAGTATCCCTTGCCGGTCGTGTTGACGGACGCTCCGGTCGCTGTTGCCGGACCTTCCTCCTGCTGCCCGAGCAGCGGAATCGCAAAGAGAAAAATAACGGTCAGGGCGAAACGTCTCTTCATCATGGGCTCCCGAATTTGGATTTCAAGCGCGGTCGCGAACAGCAGCAATCTTCGCGCGCTTCTTAGCGGATCGCGACGTGCGGGGAATGGAGCCGATCACCGTCCAGTCGTGTTTGTGCACGACCACGGGACCTTTGGCCTTCGGCCACAGCTCGACGGGGATGTAGTAATACCCGTCGCCGAGGACGCGCGATTTGATGGCCAGGTCGCGCATGCTCTTGCACAGACCCTTTTTTCCTCGAATCGCGCTGCGCTCGACGACGAGCCCGGTCGGCTCTCCAATTCCTTCAAAGATGCTGATCTCCGCGCAGAGGGAATTCACCAACGTCATTTGCAAGACTCCGACACAGTGATCCGCTGGCGGATAGAAGCAATTTCCGATCCATTTGAGCTAAGTGGGTAGAATTCACCGATGTCCGACGAGCAAAAACAGAAAAAGAAGCTCGATCGACAGCGCCTCCGCCTCCTCATGGGCGATGCGTGGGACCTGATCTGGCGCTCGCGCGGACGCCTGCTGCTCGGCGTCCCGCTGCTGCTCATCAACCGCCTCACGAACATCATCCTGCCCGGCGTCACGAAGTACCTGATCGACGATGTCTTCGTGAAGGGCCGCCACGAGCTTTTGTGGAAGCTCGCCATGATCAGCGCGATCGCCGCAGCCGTGGGCGCCATGACCGACTACGCGCTCGCCCAAATCCTCGGCATGGCCGCCCAGCGCTCGATCACCGATCTGCGCAAGAGGATCCAGCAGCACGTGCAGCGGCTTCCGGTCCGCTATTTCGATGACACGAAGACCGGTTCGCTGGTCTCGCGCGTGATGAACGACGCGGAAGGCATTCGCAATCTCGTCGGAACCGGCCTGCTGCAGCTTTTCGGCGGTTTGGTCACCGCCGCAATTGCGACCGGAATCCTATTCTATTTAAGTACACGATTAGCATCATTAGTTTTCATCGCATTTTTTATCTTTGGCGGCCTTCTGATATGGGCGTTCAAGACTGTCCGCCCGATTTTCAAGCAGCGCAGCGTCGTGAACGCTGAAGTCGCCGGAAGGCTGACCGAGGGATTCTCCGGGATCCGGATCGTGAAGGCCTACACCGCCGAGAAGCACGAGGCACGCGTCTTCGCAGAAGGCGCGCACAAGTTGTTGCGGCTCGTGCTCTCGACGATGCGGGTGATCTCAGGCGTCGGCGCGCTCACGACGTTCCTCGTCGGGGTCGTGAGCGTTGTTGTGATGGTGGTCGGAGGCCGCGAAGTGATCGCAGGGCGCCTGACGGTCGGCGGCTTGATCTCCTTCACGCTCTATCTCGCGCTGGTTGTCGGTCCCGTCGTGCAGATCGTCAATATCGGAACGCAGCTCTCGGAAGCGTTTGCGGGTCTCGAGCGGATGCGCGAAATCTTCGGCGAAACCCGTGAGGATGCCGCCGATGCTTCGAAGAGAGTAGTCGAGGAAATCGACGGCACTGTCGAGATGCGAGAGGTGTGGTTCGAGTACACGCCGGGCGTGCCGGTCTTGAAGGACATCAACCTCACTGCGCACGCGGGAGGCTCGGTTGCGCTCGTCGGCCCATCGGGATCCGGCAAGAGCACGTTGATTTCGCTCGTGGCCGCCTTCCACCGCCCGACACAGGGCGAGATCCTCGTCGACGGCAAACGGCTCGACGATCTTCGCCTGCACGACTATCGCCGCCACATCGGCATCGTGCCTCAGGATTCCTTCCTGTTCGCCGAATCGATCTTCGACAACATCGCCCTCGGCAACCCGCGGGCGAGCCGCGAGCAGGTTTTGCGGGCGGCGAAAATCGCACACGTGGATGAATTTGCGGAATCGTTCAAGGAGAAATACGACACGGTCGTCGGCGAGCGTGGCGTGAAACTCTCCGGCGGCCAGAAGCAGCGCGTCGCGATCGCGCGCGCGATCGTCGCGAATCCGCGCATCCTCATCCTCGACGAAGCGACATCATCGCTCGACAGCGAAAGCGAGGCGTTGATTCAGGACGGCCTCAACGCATTGATGCGCGGGCGCACGACGTTTGTCATCGCGCACCGTCTCTCGACCATTCGAAAAGCCGATCAGATCCTGGTGCTGGAAGACGGCCGGATCATCGAGCGCGGCACGCACAACGAGCTGATGGCTCTCGGCGGGCGCTATCGCGCGCTGTACGAAAAGCAGTACGGCGTGGTCGTGAATCAGTTCATCAATCAGGGCGAGGAGATCGAGGACCTGGCCGTCAAGACCTGAGCTCGACGTTCCAGTACGCCTCGTCGAGGAAGTTCTTCCAGATCTCCGGGAAGTTTCGTCCCTGCAGCCGGTGCAGCGGATGCCACTTCGGCCGCTGCGGATGCCGGATCAGCCGCATGTCGCACTCGTTGAGGAGCTTGTTTCCCTTGCGCACGTTGCACGGCAGACACGCGCAGACGACGTTGTCCCACGACGACTTGCCGCCGCGCGAAATCGGGACGACATGATCGAGCGACAACTCTGACGACG
>QHVX01000397.1 GCA_003222375.1 Acidobacteriota bacterium | reverse complement strand
TCGACGGTTCTGGAAAAGTGCTACCGTTCCTCGAAACGATCGACAATGGCTCAGGAGATATTGCGGTGCGCGCGGAGTGAGGCGTGAAACGGCGAGCGCTGCTCATCGCGGCCATCGCGGTGGCCGCGCACGGCCAGACGGTCGTCTGGACGAAATTCGATCCGGCTGCCGTCCGCGTGGGAAGAACGGATGCGGCGGTCCTCGACGTGCAAACCAGCGGCGCCGTGAACGGCGTGGCGCTCGATTACGCGGGCGGCGGACGTCTGAACCTCACGGCTTCCGGGCCGAATCGCTGGACGGCGTCGGTCGATGCCGCGCATCTGCTCGCGAGCTACTCCGCCGACAGCGTCAACCATCACTTCGTGGGCTTCCTCCGTCTCCTGGGCAGCTCCGGGCAGACGCTGAGCACGTACAACGAATTCATCAACGTCATCGACGCGAATGTCCCCTCCGTCGCAGTCAAGGACCTCGGCGGAGGAGCGCAGGCCACCACGCGCATCCTGAATCTCTATCGCCCGGCACTGACGGTCACTGACATTCAGGCGGCGGCGCAGCAGTTCTACACATTCTTTCGCGACGATTTCGATTTTCTTTCCGTCGCGTTTTCGATGCCGAACTATCCGGCCAACCGGTATCACTTCACGGTGCGCAACGACGTCAGCGGTATCGGTTTGCCGCTGCACAACAACGGATCGATCTATGGAAGCGCAAGCCGCCTGCTCGGCATCACGGTCTTTCCAATCGACACCCTCTTCGACGCCGCCGAAACGGGCTTCGTTCACGAGATCGGCCATCAGTGGATCTTGTATTTGAAGAATCCGTCCCTCGGTACGGGTCCCCACTGGCCGCCGTCGACGATGGCTCGCGGCATCATGGGCTGGAACATTCCGCCGACGAACGAGGGCGGCGATTTTCCGTGGACGATCACACCCGTTTCGAGCAGCAGCGCGCGAACGAACAGCGGTACCGTCACGCGTGAGTTTGATGATTTCGATCTCTACTTGATGGGTTTCATTCCGGCGTCCACAGTTTCCGCGGGCATCATCCTGCAGGGGCAGCCGTGCGAAGGATGCATCGTCGCAACGGTGCCGATCACGATCAGCGATGTCGTTCAGGTCAATGGTCCCCGCGCGCCGGCTGCCGGCGTCGCGAAAACCTCTTTTCGCGTCGCGACGGTGGTGATCAGCCGCGATCGGTTGTTGAACGCCGACGAGCTGGCCGTGCTCGATTACTTCGCGGCGCACACCTCGGGACTCGCGCGCGGGACGACGAAACCCTTCGCGGTCGCGACGCGCGGCATCGGGCGCCTCGATCTGCGCCTCACGATCATGCCGCGGCGACGCAGCGCGCGGCATTAGAATCCGCGCGCATGCTGCACATCCATAACGGTGACAGCGTCGCAATCACGGCGCGCCGCGCGAATCTTCCCGGACGCCATCTGCCGTTCCGCGAGATTCTGATCGCCGGTCCGGTGCCGGGATCATTGCCGCATCATGACTGGCTCGAGCAGCGCGCGCGTTTTCTCGCCGACAGCTACGACGAGAAGCTTCTGCGCGTGCGCAACGATCTCCTGGAACAGGAGCAGGCGATCGATGAAGCACGCCACGAAGACGAGGTCGTCCTGTGGTTCGAGCACGATCTTTACTGTCTCGTTCACCTTCTCTATCTGCTGGTCCGGCTGACAAAATGCCGCCATCTCAAGCTCGTCTGGTCGCCGAAGCCGTTAGGCGCAGAGGAGGAGCCCGACCTGTGGCGCGCCTTCGACACGCGAACCGAAGTGACGCATGCGACGACGTGGATGGCGAATCAGGCGTGGACCGCCTATACGGCTGACGACCCGACAGAGCTGAATCGTTTTGTCGCAAATCCGCAGCGGGATCTCGCGTTTCTGGCGGAGGGCTTCAAGCTGCACGCGTCGCGATTTCCGTCCACGCGCAACGGCCTGGGTGAAGTTGAACGGCGCGTGATGGACGGGATCGCGTCGGGAGCGACGGACTTCACCGCGCTCTTTGCGCGCTTCGATCCGGCGCCGCCGCTGTTCGGCTTCGGCGACGGCGAATTCCTCCGCCATCTGCGTCGCCTCGCGACCTGCGCCGTCCCGATGATCACGATCAGCGAGGCCCAGGGCAGTCCTCCCAAACCACGTTACGCGCTCACTGCAATGGGGCAGGAAGTGTTGGACGGCAAAGCCGACTACATAGCGCTCAACAACGCCGACCTTTGGTTAGGCGGAGCGCACCTCACGCACGAGCGACTGTGGCGGTGGGACGAACAGGCGCAGCAGATTCTCGTGTCAGGGCAGCAGCTGCAGTGACAAGGCAGCGGCGAGCGGAACGAAGTCGCGGCGATCGGTCGTCGCAATCCGCGGCAGCTCCAAGGCCTCGCTGATCGCGACAATGGCAGCATCGACGAAGCCGAGAGCGAGTTGCGCGAACTGACGATTCAATTCCTCCACTCGCTGATACTTCCCTTGGGGCAAATCGGCGATGAAGTAATGCCCGCCACTCAGGCCCTGATAAAAGGCCATCTGCGCCGCCCTTCCCAATCGTGATCCGAGGAGATGGTCGACTTCCGGGATTACGGGAGATGGAACGATCAGAGCGTGTTGTTCAGCCTCGAAAAGGGTTCGCGATCGCTTGTGCCAGGAATCGTCGCGATCGTAAAAGGCATACAGAATTCCGGTGTCGAGCAGGACCGCCACTCAGTCCTCACCAAAGCGCGAGCTTCGCAGAACATCCTCGGCGCGCTCGGCGGTCTTCTTTTTCCCACTGCGAAACGCGCCGCCACCTGGCGGCAAGCGGCTCGGACGATCCTGTACATACGCGCGAATTGCTTCGCGGATCACCTCGGCCGCCGGCTTGCCGCTTCGCACCGCCTCGAGCTTGAGGAGGACCTCGGAATCCGGATCGAGATAGATGGTCGTGCGCTTCATAGCATATATGTTAGCATATACATCACCGCGAATGCCTGACCACCCGCCCCGGCTTCGCGCCGGTGTGCTCGCCGTCGCGCAGGACCTGAGCGCCGTTGACGAAGACGTCCGCAACGCCGGCGGCGCATTGATGCGGATTCTCATAGGTCGCGCGTGCCGCGATGGTCTGCGGATCGAAGACCACGATGTCTGCGAAATATCCGGCTTTCAACAAACCGCGCTCCGGGATGCCGAGGTCTGAGGCGGCGTAGGAGGTCATGCGGCGGATCGCTTCCGGCAACGTGATGACATGTTCCTCGCGAACGTATTTGCCGAGGAGATTGGCGAAGTTGCCGTAGGCGCGGGGGTGGGTATGCGATTTCAGAAAAACGCCTTCGGGCGCGGGCGCGCCGGCATCCGATCCGAAGGTCACCCACGGCTGCCGGATCTCTTTGCGGACGTTGTCCTCCGACATCACGAAGTAGATCGTGTCGACCCGGCTGTCATCTTCGATCACCAGATCGATCGCGGCATCCTCCGGCGATTCGCCGCGCATGCGCGCGATTTCGGCGAGCGTCTTGCCGGTCAGCGGCTTGAGTTTGTCGCTGCGGAATCCGACCAGCAGAACGCGATCGGGCGAGCCGGCCAGCATCATCAGGTTTTCCC
>QHVX01000391.1 GCA_003222375.1 Acidobacteriota bacterium | reverse complement strand
AATTCGACGGTGATTGACGCAGTGCCTTGTCCGTCGTGTTTGTTGACGGTCGGCGCGATTCGGAATCCGGCCTTCTCGAGCACCGCGCGCTCGGGAGCGTCGCGCGAGACGACGATCCAGAGGTGATCGAATTGCACTGTCGCCGCTAAGACGAGTGCCGCAATCATAAACGTAGAACGAGATCGGTCATGTCGTGCTGATTGCCGTCAGGGTCGGTCCCGTAGTTAGGAATGACGAACGATTCGAAGCCAAGTTCCCGAAGTGTTTTGACGGCATCAGCTTCGAGGTCGGAGATGACCATGCAGTTGAGGTGTCGAAGGCCGCGTTCCCGCCCGATATCGATGAAGTGATTGACCATCGCGGTGCCGAGGCCGACGCCGCGGAATTGCGGATCGAGCATCCATCGAATTCGGCCCACCAGTCGCAGCGGTCCGCCGTGCCGGCGATGGAGTGTTGCATCGGCGACGACGCGATTTCCGTCGAACGCCAGAATCGGAAGCGTCTTCGAATAGTCGATGTCGCGTCCCCACTGCTCGATCAGCGCGCGATTGTCGACCGGATCCCACGCGAAACGGCGGTACTCGATAGGCAGGCGCTGAAAGAATTCGGTGAGGGGAGTGACGTCTCTCTCGGTGAAAGGCCGCAGCAAAACCCTGCGTCCGTCGCGCAGGACTGCCTCCTGCGGGTAACGATTCACGCGCGAGAGGATAACAGAAGGCAGAAGTCAGAAAGCAGAAGGCAGAAGTGGTCTACTTCTGACTGCTGCCTTCTGCCTTCTGACTTTCTTCCGCGCCCGGCGGTGCCGCGCCGTAGACGTGGCGATCGTGCGTCACGAGGTCGAAGGCTTTCACGTCGGGGTTGGCCGGATATCCGCGATGCACCGCCTGACATCGATAGCAGACGATCACGTTCTTCACCAGCCGCCACACGACGTAGTCGAGAATCGTGACGCCAAGAAGCGACAGGCCGTAGGTCCACGGCACGAAGATGGATCCGAGGACGACCAGTGCGATGCCGGTCTTGCGGTTGAAGTCTTTTTGAAAGTAGAGCTGATCGTGTCCGCAGGCAGCGCAACGATCGATGATGCTGTCGTCCGGTGGCGCGACAACCGAATTGATCGCGCCGCAGCGCTCACACGGCCGCGTCGTCTCGCCCGATTCGCGCGCGAGCCGCGCGTCACATTTCGGGCAGAGGAAGTGGACGGAGGCCAATCAACGGGCGCGTTCGATGTACCGATTATCGGAGGGGTCGACGATGATCTCTTCGCCCGCGTTGACGAATGGCGGGACCTGCACCACGATCCCGTTTTCGAGCGTCGCCGGCTTGTAGGACGACGACGCCGTCGCGCCGCGCATCATCGGAGTCGTCTCGACGATTTTGGCTTTGACCGTCTTCGGCAATTCGACGCCGATCGGCCGCCCTTCGTAGAACTGCACCTGCAGCTTGACGCCCGGCGCGAGCCACGATGCCGAGTCGCCGAGATCGTCGGCCGACATCTCGACCTGCTCGTAGGTGTCGGTATTCATGAAGTGATGCGCGTGCCCGTCGGAGTAGAGGTACTCCATCTCGTGCTGATTGATGTAGGCCTGCTCGACTTCATCCTGTGAACGAAACCGGTGCTCGAACTGGTTGCCAGTGCGCAGATTGCGCAGCTTCACCTGCACCATCGCGCGGAGATTTCCGGGAGTGTGGTGATGGAACTCGAGGACTTTGCACAGGTCGCCGCTGAAGAGGACGACCATGCCTCTTCTGAGATCTGTTGCCTGCATGCGCGAACCCCAAACGGCTCATTTAGCGAACCTTATTCCAAATGGGCGACACCTTCGGTTTACCGCTTTTTCTTTAGGCTGTAGAAAAAATCTACATCTACGAGAAAAAGCGGTAAACCGAAGGTGTCGCCATCAACCCAAAACGCGGATGGGCAGCACGATCGCCTGCAGCCCGTCAAACTGCAGCCGCCGCTGGATGGCATTCGGCGTTTCGTTGTGCAGCAGCCGGTAGTACCACTTCTCTTCGCGGAAGATCAGCCGTCCCATGAAAAAGATCGCGCGCGGATATTCTTCCGCGATCTGTTTACAGATTTCGGTGATGCTGTCGACCGCCTCCGTTCC
>QHVX01000064.1:10122-10332 GCA_003222375.1 Acidobacteriota bacterium | reverse complement strand
TAGTCACGCCCGGTGTCAGCTTCGAGTAATCGAGGAAGTTGCGGCCGTTATTCGGAAGTCCCGCGACCGATTTCTGATCGATGCGCGTCGCGCCTTCAGTGCGCGCGGTCTCGATCAGGGGAGCGGCGGCCGTGACAACGATCTGCTCCGACATCGCGGCCGGTTTCATCGTGATCGGGACGGTCAACGTCTGGCCGACGCCCAGGTCGT
>QHVX01000064.1:0-9939 GCA_003222375.1 Acidobacteriota bacterium | reverse complement strand
GAGGAGGGAGAGGAAAATGAAAAGCGCGAATGAACGGCGCATGAAGCCTCCTTAGTGGTGATGTGGACGAATTATGGGGACTATATCACCTGCTAAACTGCGCGCGCGATGCGCCTGCCCAAGCTCTCGCTCACCACTAAAATTTTCATCGGTCTCATCCTTGGCGTGGTGGTTGGCGCAGTCAGCCACCGGTTGCACTTCGATTGCTCACCGTACGTGCGGCCTCTATCGCTCCTGTTTCTCAACCTGATCAAGTCGATCATCGCGCCGTTGATTTTCTCGACGCTGGTGATCGGAGTCGCCGGAACCGGCGACATCCGGCAGGTCGGACGCATTGGCATCAAGGCGCTGATCTACTTCGAAGTCGTGACGACGTTTGCGCTCGTGATCGGCCTTGCGGCCGTGAATCTCACCAAGCCGGGCGTCGGCGTGAAACTGCCGCCACCGTCTGCGAATGTCGCTGGAGCGCTGCCGGCCGCCAAGCCGCAGTCGTTCGGCGAACTGATCACGCATCTCGCACCGAGCTCGATCATCAAAGCGATGGCCGATGGGGACGTGCTGCAGATCGTGGTCTTTTCGATCTTGTTTGCATTGGCCGTGACGAGCATCGGGGAGAAGGCCAAGCCGATCGTGGTGTGGTGCGAATCGCTGGCCGACGTGATGTTTCGCTTCACGGAGTTCGTGATGAAGTTCGCGCCGATCGGTGTCGGCGCCGCGATGGCCAACACGGTCGGTCACGCCGGACTCGACGTCTTGAAAAACCTCGCCGTGCTGGTCGGCACGTTGTACGGCGCGCTGATCGTTTTCGTCGTCCTCGTCCTCATCCCGGTCGCGCTGATCGCGCGCGTGCCGCTGCGCGATTTCTGGAATGCGGTGAAAGAGCCCGCGACGATCGCCTTCGCGACGACGTCGTCCGAATCGGCGCTCCCCAAAGCCATGGAGAACATGGAGCGCCTCGGCGTCCCCCGTCGGATCGTGGGTTTCGTGCTGCCCACCGGCTACAGCTTCAATCTCGACGGCACGACGCTCTATCTTTCGCTCGCGTCGATCTTCGTCGCGCAAGCCGCCGGGGTTCACCTATCCGTCGGCGAGCAGGTGTTCATGCTGCTGACGCTGATGCTGACGTCGAAAGGCGTCGCCGGCGTTCCCCGAGCGTCGATGGTCATCCTCCTGGCAACGCTGGCGTCGTTTCATCTGCCGCCGGAGGGTGTGCTCGTGATTCTCGGTGTCGACGAGCTGATGGACATGGCACGCACGGCCGTCAACGTGACCGGCAACTGTCTGGCCACGGTCGTGGTCGCGCGATGGGAGCGTGCATTCCGCAACGAGGAGTGGAGAGCGGAAGAGGCAGAATTGGAAGAGGTGACCGGCGAAGCGGCCATTGTTAGCTGAGTCAGTCAATATGGAACACCATCACCTGACAGTGTTGTATTCTCCCCCGCGATGAAACGGACGTATCCAAAGTGCAAGAAAGGTCTGCATCGCATGACGCCGGCCAACACCTACCGGCATCCCGCCAAAGGTCCGGAGTGCCGCCAATGTAAGCGAACGTACATGCGCCGATACATGCGGAAGCTTCGCGCATCGACGGGCCGCCGGCGCAAGCGGCGCTCGGCGTAACGTTCGCTATCGCACCGAGTCCTTTGTCAGGCTCTTCGGCGAGAACATTTATCCAGCCTGATCTCACTGACTGCACGAGATTTGCATGCTGACTCGTCGCAGTGAGCCAAATTCTGATCGCGGACGATGATCCGGGCATTGTTCGACTGCTCAAGCTCCTGGTGGAGCGGCAGGGTTTTCTTGTCGATACGGCGCGGGACGGGCGGGAGGCGATCGAGAAAATCGAGAACGGATCGTATGTCCTGATGCTGCTCGATCTTCAGATGCCGCGCTTCAACGGATTCGATGTGATCGCGCATCTGCGGGAGCAGTCGAAGCGGCCGGTGGTGCTGGTGGTCACGGCGCTTCCGGCGTCCCAGCTTTCGAAGCTCGATCCGGCAGTGGTTCACGCCGTGATCCGAAAACCGTTCGACGTCGAGCTGCTCGCGGCGATCATCAGCAGCACGACTGGAATGCTCGAGCGAACGGCGCCCGTTCTGGGCGCCGGCGCGGATCGGCCGGCACTTCCGAACTGATACAATCGCGCTTCTTCGGGCGGGCGTAGCTCAGTCGGTAGAGTCGGAGCTTCCCAAGCTCAAGGTCGCGGGTTCGAGCCCCGTCGCCCGCTCCATTTTATAAGGCAGAAGGCAGAAAGCAGAAGGCAGAAGGGTGGGCGGAACTTCTGACTTCTGCCCTCTGCCTTCACAAGCCCTCGACCACGATCATGTTGCTCTTCGCCGTTTCCTGCCTCAGCCGTTTCCCCTCGGCATATTCGGAGGATTCCCACCACTGCCTGGCCCGTGCGGCCGACGGAAATTCGAGGATGACGCAGCGCTTCGGCCGCCAGTTGCCCTCCAGCACGTCGACCTTGCCGCCACGAGCGACATAGCGCCCGCCGTACAGGGCAATGGAGGCCGGGGCGAGCTGCTTGTACTGCTCGTACCGGGCGGCGTCCCGGACCTCGATATCGACGATGACGTAAGCGGGCATGCCAGCCTCCTAATATGGTACATTGGTACCATGGTAACAAAGTACATCGAGCGCGTGCAGAGCGGCATCCGCATCGAGAAGCGGATTCTAAAGGTTCTCAAGGGTCTGGCCGAGTATCACGATCTGTCGCTGGGCGATCTGCTCGAAGGCATCGTGCTGCATGCCTTCGAAGGGAAAGCGCCTTTCGGGGCCGAGTCCCGCAAGAAGATCGCAGAGCTCAAGAAGGTCTACAACCTCGACCTCACCAGCGCCGACTCGCACAAGCTCGCGGAGCGGAAGAAATGACCGAGCGCGAGCTGATCGCGCGCTTCGAATCGTGCGCCGTGCCGAATGCGGGCTTCCATCACCGCGATCACGTGCAGGTCGTGTGGGCCTATCTCCGCGAAATGCCGGTCGTGGAGGCGCTCAGCCGATTCACAACCTCGCTGAAGCGCTTCGCGGTACATCACGGCAAGACGATGCTGTATCACGAGACGATCACGTGGGCCTACGTCGCGCTCGTCCATGAGCGGATGGAGCGGCATCCCGGCATCGGCTGGGATGAATTCTGCCGCCGCAATCCCGATCTGCTCACCTGGAAGCCGTCGATTCTCGATCGATACTATCGACCGGAGACGCTGGCATCCGATCTTGCGCGCCGCGTTTTCATCCTGCCCGACCGCCGGTAAAATCGAAGGGATGCGGCGCGTATTCTTCGTGGCGATGCTTGCAGCATCGTCCTGCGCGCATGATTTCACGCCGCGCGAGGTCAACACCTACCTGAGCGGCGGCGGCAGCCGGATGAATTTTCACGGCCACTCGCTCTTCCGCTCGGTCCATTTCGAGGTCACCGGCGATTCGGCATTTGCGAATCGATGGATGCGTCAGACGGACGCCGGAATCGCGGTCGCGTACAGCGACATTCATCAGGCACGAAGCTGGTTCGGCTATCGCTACGGCGATCCCGACGATTGGGTCCGCGCCGTGTCGTCACTGTTTTTTTTGCGACGTCGTTGGCACGATGCTCTGTACGCCGAAATCGGCACCGGACCGATGTGGTCGAACAGGCGTGTGCCGGCCGCCACGTCACGCCTCAACATGGATTCGCAAGCCGGTTTCGGTGCGATCTTCTTTGCACATGGGCGCCTGCCACTGCATATCGGCTATCGCTTTTCCCACATTTCGAACGGCGGTCTGACGGGACGAAACCCCGGCCTGGAAGTCCATCAGATCGTCATCGGCGCGCGGGTGCGGCGCCTGCGCTGAGGGGTCTCACATCGGTGACCCAGTAGCGGCCGTCGCGTTCGTGCAGCTTGACATCGACTGCAGTCCCGTCCGGCGGAAGCGAGTCGACCTTCGTGCCGCGCAGCTCGTAATCCATCTTCATCGCTTCCATGACGCCGGGGATTTCCTTGTTGTCGAGGTTGACGACGTTCTGCGCGCGGTCGCGCGAGACGATGGTGGCCGTCATGGGGTAGATGTTTTCCTTTGGCGGCGGCCCGGATTTCTCCGAGCACGCCGCACAAAGAATACCGAGTAGAAAAGTCAGCCTGACTAGAATCGCACTCCTACTGCGAATCGATACGTACGCGGAATCTGGTACGCATCTTTGTTGGTGGCCTTACCGAAATTCGGATCGAGCTGCCAATTCGCACCCATCGCAGCGCAATCGGCGGCCGCCGTTCCCTTCGGACACTCTTTCGGAGTGTCTGTGAAAGGGTTGAACGGCTTGAGAGTCGAACGATTGAAGTTCGTGAATACGCGCTGCTGCACGACATTACCCGCGCTAGTCGCCGCCTGCTCCACACCCTGATTGTTGAAGAGATTGATCACGTCGCCCTTGAAGAAAAGACTCACGCGGGTGATCGGAACGCTGTAGTTGACGGTGAAGCTGGTCTCTTTGATGCTGTCGAGACGGAGATCGCCGCGCGGCGCGAAGAAGTACGCGACCTGCGTCGGTGGCAGCGCGTATCCGGGATTCGTGACGCCGTTCGGCAATGCCGTGCTCTTGCCGGGATTGATCACGCCGAATGCGTAGTACGGAATCCCGGAGTGATAGCGCTGCAACAGCGACAGATCGAGGTTGCCGAGGGGGAAGGGCGAGCTGTATTGCAGCCAGACGTTTGCGCGATGACGGATGTCGGCGGGCAGATATCCGACCGGATTGTTTTGCGCGTAGTTCGTGTACTCCGGATACTCCGGCATCTGGAAGACGTTGGAACCCGTCGTTCCGATTGCGCCGATCGTCACCGTCGCGTTGTTGAACTCCTCGTTCTCCACGTTTCCGCGCAGCTTCGCGTATGTGTAGTTGCCGCCTAAGGTCACGCGCTGTATCAGCTTCGTCTGTCCCTGCAGTTGAACGGCGTTGTACTTGCGCGACAGATCGCCGCTGCTGTTTTCGATGAAGCCGACGTCGACCTTCGCGCCGGTCGGCGTCGTGTTCTGACCGGTGGTTGTGTCGCGCCGTGTGACGTAGAAGTCGGACCACTTGCGATGAATGATATCGGCGCGCAAATAGCTGTTTCGCGGAAGCTGCACACCGTAGCCGGCCGTCAGCTCGTCCATGTACGGCGATTTCAGTTTGCCCTGGATTTTTTCTGTGAAGCCCGGAATGGCGAGGCTGTAGATCAAGCTGTTGTTGCCCGTGAATCCGTTGTCGTGGAACCACTGGAACGCGCGCCGTATGACCTCCTCGGTCGGCACGAGCTGCGCCGCCGGAGTGCCGATCGGGTTGATCTCCGGGCCGAGGTATTGGAATTGATAGGTGGAGTAACGGCCGCCGGTCGAGGTTGAGTCGGCCGGCCGCTGCGAAATCATCGCGACATAGCGGCCGTAGTTCGCGCTGATGCGATGCTTGCCGTTGCCGGTGACATCGAAGATGCCTCCGATGCGCGGACTCACGCGTGAGTCGGAGACCGTCTTCACGTGCGTCTGGTTCTCACCGTCGTTCTTGTCGTAGCGCACACCGGCGTTGAAGCTCCAGTGCTGATTGAAGTCCCACTTGTCGTTGATGAACGCCGACTTCGTTCCGAAGTCTGACACCTGGCTGGTGCCGAGAAGCGGATCCCACTCCCAGTGTGAGCGCGACACGCCGCCGCTCTTGTTGGGATCTAGATGCAGGAACAATGTGCCGCCGGAATAGATGAAGTCGCCGAAGAGACGGAAGTCAGAACCCGACTGGTAATTATCCTCTTTGCGAAGTTGATGGAAGTCGTCGACGCCGGCAGTCAGATTGTGGCTACCGGTCGCCTTCGTGGAAAGGAAGTACGACGCTTTCACCAACGCGTCCTTGTTGTCGCGCTCCTTCGGCGCACAAACGCCGCAGAACGTCGGCGACCATCCGCGAAAGCCCGTGCTGATGTCGCGAAGCAGCGTGCCCTTGATCTCGTCGCGGAAGGGCGCGCCGCCGCCGACGATCGAGAAATCCTTCTTGCTCCACTGCGCTTCGACCAGGAGGCTGTTCGTGATCACGCCGTTGTAGTGCAGGGCGTAGAGGCTGATCGGATTACTGACCGAGCGCAGGCTCGCGAGGTCGGCGATGTTTCCGAACTTCGTCCCGCTCTGATTGTTCTTCACTTTCAGATACGAGCCGATCAGCGAATGCTTCGACGTGATGTTGCCGGTCAGTTTCGCTTCATACCGGCTTTCGTTCGCGGTCGTGGTGTAGGGAAGGTTCAGGCCGACAGTCTGATTCGAGAAGCTGGTCTTCGCCTGACGGCCGGCAAGGAAGAACCACAGCCGGTCGCGGATGATGCGTCCACCGACCGTTTCTTCGTAGATCGGATTGACCTTCGAGATGTGATTCGCTTCGGGAACTCCGCTGACCGGATCTTTGAACGCGGTCTTCGAGATCCACTTGTCGTTCGAGAGACCATCGCGCACCGAACCGGTGAACTCGTTGCCGCCCGATTTCGTGATGGTACTGACCACGCCGCCAGTGAAGCGGCCATATTCCGCCGAGACGCCGCCGGTGAGCAGCGTCGTCTCCTGAATCGCGTCTTCGATCACGGCCGCCTGCGGTTGTCCGCGGACGTTTTCGTTCACGACGACGCCGTTGACGAGATAGAGATTGTCGAACGACTGCGCGCCGTGGATGACGATCTGATTATTCGGGCCGGTGTTGGTCACGCCCGGAGCCAGCAGAACGCGGCCCTGAATGTTGCGGTCGACCGGCAGCGATTCGATCTGCTTCGCATCGAAGTTTGTCGACACCTGCGGCGTCTCGAGCACCGATGGCGCCGCGGCCGTGACGGTGATCGCTTCGCTGACTTTGCTCACCGCGACCTCGGCGTCGACTCGCGATGTCTCGGCGAGCCTGAGCGTGGCTTTTTTGGTGACTCTCTGCATCCCTTCCAGATCGAACGCGACCTGATACGGGCCGGGTGGGAGGGAGGGGAAGATGTAATCGCCGTTCGCGCCGCTGATCGTCGTACGCGTTCCCTGCAGGTTGGGCGAGCTGACTGTCACGGTGACACCGGGAAGCGGCTTCCCGTCAGTGGTCACCGTGCCGGTCAGTGTCGCGGTCGTCTGCGCGAACGCGCTGATCGATACCAGCAGCATGGCGAGGCAGAGCAGATTCCTCGGTCGCAATTGCATGTTGGGGCTCCTCCTTTTGGTGTGGGAAAGACTACACCACGTTGCTGAGTGGGTGTGTGTCAGTCTTGGTTTCCTGGAAGATAGCGGAGCTACTCGTAGCGAAGGGCCTCAATCGGATCGAGACGCGCCGCTTTGCGCGCGGGATAGAAGCCGAAGAACACGCCGATGAATGCCGCGACGCCGAACGCCAGCACGATCGACTCGACGCTGACGACAATCGGCCATCCGGCCTTGGCCGCGACGAGCTTCGACGAGCCGATGCCGAGGAGCACGCCGATCAGGCCGCCGACGATGGAAATCGTGATCGCCTCGAAGAGGAACTGGATGAGAACGTGGCGTCCCTTCGCGCCGATCGCCATGCGGATGCCGATCTCGCGGGTGCGTTCCGTGACGGAGACCAGCATGATGTTCATGATGCCGATGCCGCCCACCAGCAGCGATACGGCCGCCACGATCAGCAGCAGCATCTTCAAGGTGTTCATCTGCGAGGCGCTGGCCGCCGCGATCTCTTCCTGCGACCGCATCTGGAAATCGGCGTCTTGTCCGGGGCCGATCCGGTGACGCTGCCGCAGGATCGAATCGATTTCGGTCTGCGCCTGCTGCACGGCATCGGCCGATCGCGCCGAAACGTAGAGCATATCGATCTTCGTCTTGCCACTGAGGCGCTTCATGATCGTGGTGTACGGCGCGAGGATCGTGTCGTCCTGGTCCTGCCCCATCATGTTGCCGCCCTTGCGCTCGAGCACTCCGACGATTTTGAACGGCACGTTCTTGATGCGGATGATCTGGCCGACCGCGTTGCCGTTCGGAAAGAGATTCTCGGCGACTGTTGCTCCCAGGACGGCGACTTTCGCGGCCGCCTTGACGTCGGCGTCGGTGAAGAAATCGCCTTGCGCGACGTTCCACACGCGGATCAACGGATAGTCAGTGCCAACGCCGTTGACCGACGTGCCCCAGTTCAACTCACCTGCGATGACCTGCGCCGCGGTCCGCACCTGCGGCGAGACATATGCCACGTCAGGCGCTTCCGACTTGATCGCCTCGCCGTCATCGGGCGTCAAGTTCGAGTTGCCGGTGAAGAGCCGCGCGCCACTGGCCGTGGTCGCGCCGGGGAAGACCATGATGAAGTTCGTCCCGAGCGAATTGATCGTCGACTGAATCGACGCCGATGCGCCGTTGCCGATCGCGACGACCACGATCACGCAGCCGACACCGATGACCATGCCCAGCATCGTCAGAAACGATCGGAGCTTGTTGCGCGAGATGGCCTTGAGTCCGACGATTGCGATGTTGCCGAGCCGTTGCACGGAGTTTTTCATGATCTGTCCTGAGCAACCGCGATGACCGGCGGCGCGATTCCGCGAGCCCCGACGCGATGCTGCCGAATGCGTTCATCCTGGTGAATGAGGCCGTCGCGAACGTGAACGATGCGTTTGGCGTGCCGCGCGATATCAGGTTCGTGAGTAATTAACACGACTGTTTTTTGTGAATCATTTAGTTCCTGAAAAATTCCCATGATTTCTTCTGACGTGTGTGAGTCGAGGTTGCCGGTCGGCTCGTCTGCCAGAAGGATGGCGGGATCGGTCACCAGCGCCCGCGCAATCGCGACGCGCTGCTGCTGTCCGCCGGACAGTTGAGAAGGGTAGTGGCCTTCGCGGCCCGCGAGACCGACCAGCACCAGCGCTTTGCGTGCGGCATCGTCGCGTTGCGCTCGCGTCCAGCCGGTCTCTCCGTAGAGCAAAGGCAGCTCGACGTTTTCGATGGCCGAGGTGCGTGCAAGAAGATTGAAGCTTTGGAAGACGAACCCGATTTTCGCGTTGCGCACGACAGCGCGCTGATCGCGGTTCAGCTCCGAGACATCGACGCCGTCGAGGCGATAGGTGCCCGTCGTCGGGCGGTCGAGACATCCCAGGATGTTCATGAGCGTCGATTTGCCGGAGCCGGACGGTCCCATGACGGCGACGAACTCGCCGCGATCGATCAGCAGATTGATGCCCGCGAGAGCGCGGACTTCAACCTCGCCCATCTGATAGACCTTCGTCAGGTCCTTGATCTCGATGACCGGCTGTGACACTAACCCGGACCTCGACGCGGCCCTCCGCCTCCCGGCCCGCCCATCGGCCCGCGGTTCGATCCCGGCGGCGCCGCTTGATCGACCTTCGAGGTCACCAGGCCGACCACGACATTGTCGCCGGCGTGCAGATCGCCATCGACGACCTGTGTGTAGTGACCGTCGCTGATTCCGGTACGGATCGGCACGGGTTTCAGCTTCTTGTCCGGCTCGAGAAGGTAGATTGTCTGGCGCTTTGGGGGCGGTGGACCGCCAGCCAGAACACCAGCGGCACCATTCATGCCTCGGCCGCGACCAAAGGCGGCCATGCGGCCTTCGCCACCACTACCCCCTCCGCCCGCCGCCCGTTGTCCGCCGCCGGCAGTTGCGGTCGGGGAGGCTCCGGGTGTTTGGCTCGTGTCAGGTTTGAAGCGCAGCGCGGCATTCGCAATGCGGAGGACGCCGCGAACGATCGCGACGTCGATCGTGACGTTGGCCGTCATTTTCGGCCGAAGCTTCTCGTCGGGGTTGGGAACTTCGATGATCACCGGATAGGTGACGACGTTCTGTGAGACCGTCGCGTTCAGACGGATCTGTGCGATCCGCCCGCGAAATTCTTCATCGGGGTACGCATCAACCGTGAACCGTGCGACCTGTCCGACGCGAACTCGGCCGATGTCGGACTGGTCGACATCCGCCTGCACCTGCATTTTGGTCAGGTCCTG
>QHVX01000063.1:470-10081 GCA_003222375.1 Acidobacteriota bacterium | reverse complement strand
ACACGCCCGTTACGCTGCGCGCCGAAGGTAATCGTGTGGCATCCGATTTCAACGCAGATGAGTACGTAATCTGCGGCGGCGCGTGGTCATCGCAGATCGCGCGCGACTTGCAACTGCACCTTCCGATGCAGGCGGGAAAGGGCTACAGCCTCACGCTGCAAAAACCGAAACGAAGGCCGGCGCACGCCATGATTCTGTCGGAGGCGCGCGTTGCGGTGACGCCGATGAACGGCGCGCTCCGATTCGGCGGCACGATGGAAATCACGGGCACGGATCTGTCGATCAATCCCGCGCGCGTGCGCGGAATCGTGAAGGCGGTGCCGAAATATCTTTCCGATTTCAGCGCCGACGATTTTCGCGATGTGAAACCGTGGGCCGGCCTCCGTCCGTGCTCGCCCGACGGCCTTCCGTACATCGGCCGCTTCGCGCGATATGAAAATCTTTCGGTGGCCACCGGCCATGCCATGATGGGCCTCAGCCTCGGTCCCATCACCGGTAAGTTGATGACCGAGGTGCTGGCGGGGGAGAGGACGTCGATCGCGATCGAACGACTCTCGCCGGACCGTTACGCATGAATTGGAAAGGTGTCATTCCCGCGATCACGACGCCCTTTCGCGAAGACCTCAGCGTCGATCACGATTTTCTCGCGAAACACGCGGCGTGGATGATCGAGAACGGCTGCACAGCAATCGTTGCACTCGGATCCCTCGGCGAAGGCGCGACGCTCGAGTTCGAGGAGAAAGCGGCAGTGCTGCAGACGTGCATGCGCAGCAAGGCGCCGGTCGTGGCCTCGATCTCTGCGCTGAGCACTGCCGCCGCGGTCCGCCTCGCAAAAAAAGCCGAGGAGATCGGATGCAGCGGGCTGATGGTGCTGCCGCCGTACGTCTACTCGACCGATTGGCGCGAGATGAAAGCGCACATGACGGCGGTGCTGCGCGCAACGCGGCTGTCGTGCATGCTCTACAACAATCCGATCGCGTATCGGACCGACTTTCTGCCCGAGCAGGTCGCGGAGCTTGCCTCAGAGCACGAGAATCTGCACGCCGTCAAAGAATCGTCGGCAGATGTCCGCCGTATCGCCGCGATCAAAGCTGTCATGCGACGGCCGCTGGCGATCTTCGTCGGCGTCGATGATTTGATCGTGGAAGGAATCGCATCCGGCGCAGTCGGATGGATCGCCGGGCTGGTCAACGCATTGCCGAAAGAATCGGTGGCGCTCTTCAACGGCGCGGACATCTATCCATGGTTTCTGCCGCTGCTGCGGCTCGACACCGTCCCGAAATTCGTACAGCTCATCAAGCTCGTGCAGCAGGAAGTCGGAATGGGAAACGAGCGCGTCAGGCCGCCGCGCCTTCCGCTGGCCGGCGATGAACGCGAAGCGGCGCTGCGCATCATTCGATCGGCTCTCGCTTCGCGGCCGCGCGTATGAGCGCCGTCGATCGAGCGGCGCGAGCCGCCTCGGATGCCTTCGCGACTTACGGCTGGTTGAACGGCCGCAAGAAAGGGGAGCTCCTCCGCGCGATCGCGTCGCGGCTCGAGGTGACTGGCGACGCGATCATCGCAATCGCGAATCAGGAAACATCGCTCGGAATCCCGCGACTGAAGAGCGAGCTCGCGCGCACGTGCAATCAGTTGCGCATGTTCGCCGGCCTGGTCGAAGAAGGATCGTGGGTGGATGCGCGCATCGATCGCGGCAAGGTCGACGTCCGTTCGATGCTGCGACCCCTCGGTCCGGTCGCGGTGTTCGGTGCCAGCAACTTTCCTCTCGCGTTCTCCGTTCCCGGCGGTGACACCGCTTCGGCGCTGGCCGCCGGTTGTCCGGTGATCGTGAAGGCGCATCCCGCGCATCCCGAAACTTCGAAACTGACCGCACGTGCGATCTCCGAAGTCGTTCCGCAAGGCGTTTTCGCGCTGATCGAAGGTTACGAAGCGGGCACCGAGCTCGTGAAACATCCTTTGGTCAAAGCGGTCGCATTCACGGGATCGCGACGCGGAGGTCGTGCGCTGATGGACATCGCGGCGGCGCGCCGAGAGCCGATTCCAGTCTTCGCGGAGATGGGGAGCATCAATCCGGTCTTCATCCTGCCGCGGGCGCTGCGCGAACGCGGCGCGGAAATCGCGACCGGCTTGCACGCGTCGGTCACATTGGGCGTCGGACAGTTCTGCACGAACCCCGGCCTTGTCATTGCGCGCCAGGCAAACACATTCATCGAAGAGCTGGCGACAAAGATGGCTGCGACACCGTGTGCGCCGATGCTAACCTCATCGATCGCCGAGGCCTACAAAACCGGCGTCGCCCGTTTTGGATCGATCGTCAACCGGCGAGCATTCGTCGATGGCGGCGCGGCGCTCTTCACCACGAGCGCTGCGACATTCCTCGATCACG
This sequence comes from Acidobacteriota bacterium, assembly GCA_003222375.1. Taxonomy (GTDB): domain Bacteria; phylum Acidobacteriota; class Thermoanaerobaculia; order Gp7-AA8; family Gp7-AA8; genus Gp7-AA10. The sequence continues at coordinate 7,695 of QHVX01000063.1, read as the reverse complement.
AAGAATTGATGGAGGAAGTCTTCGGGCCGTCGACGCTGGTCGTCGAGTTTGACGACCGCGAACAATTGCTCGAAGTCGCGCGCCGCCTCGAAGGGCAATTGACCGCGACGGTCCACGCCGCGGAAGGCGAGATCGACGACTACCGCGATCTCATTCAAATTCTCGAGACGAAAGTCGGGCGCATTGTCGTCAACGGTTATCCGACCGGAGTGGAAGTCGCGCCCGCGATGGTCCATGGCGGTCCATATCCGGCGACGTCCGATGGCCGCTCGACTTCAGTCGGCACGCGGGCGATCGAACGTTTCACGCGTCCCATTGCCTGGCAGAATGCGCCCGACGCCGCGCTTCCCGACGAGCTGAAAGAGTCGAATCCGCTCGGCATCGTGCGGATGATGGTGCCAGGTCTGCTGTTGGCTGTTTTCTACCACTCGTAGAGTTGAATTCGCTACGCGCTGTAGAAAACAGCCAACAGCAGACCTGGCACCAAGTCGGTCAGTAGGCCATCCCTTCGTCATCCAGGCCGAAGTAGTGCCCGAGCTCGTGAATGACCGTTTCGCGAATCTGGCGGACCGCGTCGCGACGGTTGCGCGCGATCCGCAGAATCGGCCCGCGATAGATAACAATTTGCGACGGCAGGGGAGGCTCGCTTCGCAACAGTCCGAGCAGCTCCTCTTCGTCAGGTTCCTGCTCGACGACCACTGCCACATTGTCGATGAGCGATTTGAAGCGATCCGGCAGCTCGGCAAGTGCTTGCTCGACGAGCTGCTCGAATTCGCGAGGCCGTATCACCAACCAGGAATGATATTGAATCCGAAGACCCAACCCGACTTCGGCCGCTGATACGGTTTGGCCCAGTAGAACTCCAGCGGAATGTAGCTGAGCAGCAGGCGCGCGCCGACGCCGCTGCTCACGCTCGGAACGCGACCGGACGTGTTCGTCTCGAATTTCACCCGGGGATGTTGTCCCTGCGACCAGGCGATGCCGGCGTCGGTGAAGAAGAAGAGCTCGGTCGGGATGAATCCGGTTGCGAGCCCGAATTCCTTTGTGCCGAACAGCGGGATGCGCGCCTCGGCGTTGAGGATGGCGATCCTCGATCCGAACAGGCGATCGAAAACGGGACAGGCATTCGGATTCGCCGTCGTGGCGACGCACTCGTCGAGGTTGATCGAATTGAATTCGTATCCATGAATGAGCGACGGGTCGCCCACAAACAGCGGCTGAATCCTCGCATCCTCGGCATCGCGGCCGTAGCGCCCGTAGTGCACGCCGCGGAAAGCGAACGTGACCGGACGAGCGAAGAAGTATTTTCGATAATCGCCGAGAACAGTGTTGAAGCGCAGATTGCCGGTCAGGGTGTCGACTTCCGCGCGATACCGCGACCCCATGATCGGCGAGAGGAATCCGAAAATCGCGCTGTCGCCGACAAACGCGGCCGACGCGCGCGCGAGATTCAATCCGAACGATCCGGGAAGTTGCTCGGTGGTGTCGTCGATGACCGTATTTCCCACGATCGTGACGGTCTCGACCTCCGCCTTGAGGCTCTGTCGCTGAAAGCCTCCCGAAAACTCGACGCGTCGCGTTGTGCTGAATGGATACTGAACGACGCCCGAGATGTCGTCGTAGCGGCTGATGTCGCGCTCCTGCTGGATCACATCCGCGACGACCCTCTGCCCATTGATCGTGACCACCGTTTGCCCTGCGCCTGTAAATGCGCTGACGAACGGAAGGTGCGTGTAGTCGACGCCCCAGTTCCATCGATGCTTCTGATTCAGATAGAAGACTTCGCCGGCCAGTTGATCGCCGAATGTTCCGATCCCGCCCGTCCCGCCACCCTCGAAGCTCAGTCCGACATTGTTCTCGCCGAGGACGTCGCTGAAGTACGCGCTGACACTTCCCGCCACTCCGGTGCCGAACGAGCTGACGCCGACGCCGATCGTCGGAGGCCCGAGATAGGCGAGGTGGAGCGAGCTGCTGACCGGCGCGTTTTGGAAGCGTGTTTCTGGCGGCAGCAGACCGGCGGCCGGCTGCTCGAGGTACGCCGTGATCGCCGATCCGGTTCCGCGGAGCGGCGGCAACTGTGCCGCGCGCGATGCTTCGGGCGGCAGCGCAGTCGTGACGGTCGCGCCTGAGTCAACAGGCGCTAATTTGTAGATGTTGTAGTTGTCGTCCTCGTACAGCGAGAAAGCGATCTCGCCGGTGTGCTGCGATACTGCCAGTGCCGGCGACATCTCCGTGATTCCCGAGACGCCGGTTTGCACATGCGTCACGCGCGTGATGCGGCTGTCGCTGAAGTAGTAGCGGTAGACATCGGGAACGCCTTCCGCGTTCGAGATGAAATAGAGGCTGTTGCTGTCGGGCGCGAAGTGCGGATCGATGTTCTTCGAGCGCCGGAACAGCGGAAGCATGCGAATCGCGCCGGTCGCGAGATCGACCGTGCCGACGTTCATGCCGAGGAATTGGAGCTCAGTGAGGTCGCCCTGGCCGCGGTCGGAGACAAACGCCAGCATCTTGCCATCGGGCGAGAACGCAGGCTGCATGTCGGCATAGCGGTCGTTCGTCAGACGACGGACGTGTTTCGTATCGATGTCGAACAGGAAGAGATCGCTCGAGCCCGATTGCTGGCCGGACATCGCGATCGTCTTGCCATCCGGCGACCAGGCGATGTTGTTGATCGCGTCGACACCCGGAACGCTCATGTCGTCGAGACGTCGCGAGTCGACGTCGACGATGCCGAGGTAGTTGTCGCCTTTTTCGAAAACGACGAATGCGAGTTTCTTCGAGTCCGGTGACCACGCGCCGGCGGAATCGATGAAGCGCAGCGATTCGAAATGCGCGTTGCGGGTCGCCGACGCCAGTCGCCGGATCACTTTGCCCGTCGACGCGTCAGCGAGGAAAAGGTCGATGTCGAAAACGTCGCGAGTCGAAAGGAAGGCTAGATATTTTCCGTCGGGGCTGTACGCCGGACCAAGGTTGAGATATCCGCGGATGCCCTTCTTGCTTCCGATGATCGGTGTGCCGAGATTGAACGGACGGTCCTCGACCACGGGGTTGTACATCTCGCGCGCCGACTCTGCCCAGTCGGTGAAGATCTGCTTGGCGGGAATTCCGGTCGCGCGCTCGAACGCCGCTTCCGGACCAAACGATCCGGCAGCCAGGAAAAGACGCACGACGGCGTCATCGCCGAAACGTCCGCCGATGTAGGCCAGCAGCGCCTGACCGTAGCGGTACGGGAAGTAGTACGGATCGCGGGTGAGCTTGCGAAGATCGGGCATGCGGTTGTGGATCGTGGCGTCGCGAATCCACATCGCGGTCAGCGGATCGATGCGGCCTTTCGAGAAATACTCCGCCATGCCTTCCACCAGCCACAGCGGCATCGCTTCGAGATTGAACCGGCGGCGATTGTTCGTCATCGAGGCGGCCACGTCGAACTGGAAGACGTGCACGAGCTCGTGGCCCAGGACGTGGTCGTTCTCGGCATAGTCGCCGGTGAGCGGGAGCACCACGCGATTCATGAACGGGTCAGTAAAACCGCCCGTGCCCTGACCGATGATCTCGGGGGTGGTGGTCGTCTGCTGGAAGTCGGCCGGATTCGCGTAGAGCACGATCGGCTTGCGCGTGAACGAGTGGTTGAAGACGCGAGAGAGTCGCGCATACCAGCGCTCGGCCTGGCGGCCGATGTCGTTCACGACGTCGGCCTCGCGATCGTAGTAGTAGATGTCGAAGTGCTCTGTCTTCAGGATCTTGAAGTCAAAGTGCTCCCACTGCACCTTGTTGCGTCCGAAGTATTGAGCGTTTGCGGTAGCTGCGACGAAGAGGAGGGCGAGTACGACTACTACGGGCTTACGCATGCGATTCACACCTCGATTATTGAGGCCGCCAGCAAGTTCGCTGCCGCGACGGCTCGCAAATGGTACGCCTGATGAGGCTGGCCTGTTGAGTGGGTTTGCGGTTTGGTTACGTGGAGCGGGCATGCAGCATCTTGAACGCGTGATTCCAGGTTCCCGAGAGAATCCCGTGTAAGACCCACGTCATGCACATCGGCTCGAGGTAGCGCGAGCTCTCGATGCCGCCAATGTCGATCGCGCCCCATCCGAAGTCGGAACAGATCTGTGACACACGCTTCTTCGCGTCCGCGTCATTTCCGCAAATGAACATGTCGGGCGGCCCGCCCGGGAATTGCGGCTTGAAGAAGAGCGGATTGCCGACGGTATTGAATGCCTTGACGACCTTCGCCTTGGGAGCCCATCGCTGCACGCGTTCGCCGAGGGAGTCGGTGTGCCCGACGGCGAGCTTCGGCGGGCCGCCGGGGCTGAACTCGAGCGGGTTGGTGGCGTCGATCGTGACCTTACCGCTGAAGTTTTCGGGGTCCGCCAATGTGATCGCCTCTTGAGTTCCGACACCGAGAGTCGCGACGACGATGACGTCGCCGAAGCGTGCCGTTTCTTTGAATGTGCTGGCCGTGACGCGCGGTCCGGCCTGCGCGACGAAGTCGTTGAGCTTCTCCGGCGTTCGCGATCCGATTTTCACATCGTGACCGAGGCTGCTGAACGCGCGCGCAAAGGACTTGCCCACGTCTCCGGAACCGAGGATGCCGACTTTCATGTCGCGAGATTAGATCACCACAGAGGCACAGAGAGCACAGAGAAACGCGATGACGAATGTCAGCGCGCGCTCGGGATAAACCTGACGACCCGCCCTCCCTTCATGACAAACGCGACGCGCTCGAGCGCGGTGATGTCGCGCAGCGGATCGCCGTCGAGCGCGATGAGGTCGGCCTCGTATCCCGGCGCGATCGAGCCGATGCGATCGCCGAGTCCGAGCGACTCGGCCGCCAGCGACGTCGCGGAGATGATCGCCTGCATCGGATCCTGTCCGCCTTTCTGCACGCGATAGATCAACTCCTCGAAATTGCGGCCGTGCGATCCGGCCACGGCGTCGGTGCCGAAGACCATCTTCAGCCCTTTGGTCTCCAGTCCCATCTGAAAGACGTTGAGCGCTTTCGGCACCGCCTTCTGCATCTGCGCAAATCCCTCATCGGTGTAATTGCCGATGCCGATGAAGTGCGCTTTGTTCTCAAAATAGTTACGAAAAACTAGATCGATATTAGGATCGAAGAATGTTCCATGTTCTGCGATGAAGTCGAGGGTTGCCTGATCGAGCAACGCGCCGTGCTCGATCGACGTACAGCCGGCCAGCACCGATCGCCTCACGCTCTCCGGACCATGCGCGTGCACCGCCACACGCAGGCCTAACTTCTTCGCCTCGCCGCACGCGGCGTCCATCTGCTCCTGCGACATCGTTGGCCCCCCGCCGCTGCGGATGCTCTGCGACGCGAAGATCTTGACCACATCCGCCCCCTCGGACTTGATCCGCCGCACGGCTTCGCGAAGCTGATCGGGCGTGAGTTTGCTGTCGGTGACCTGCTCGACCGACGTGAGGATGCGCGGCATCGGCAGCGAATTCCGCTCTGAAAATTCGCGGATCGTCTTGTCGATCGCCGCCCCGAGCGATTGCACTGTCGTCACGCCGCCCCGCACAGTTGCGGCCGCGTTTTCCGCCGCGAACAGCGCGTATTCCTCGGGCGTCTCGCCGGTGCCGTCGTCGTTCGACCGCCCATTCTTGTCAAAGTGCCAGCCGATGTGGACGTGCGTGTCGATGCCGCCCGGCATCAGCGTGCGGTCGCCGAGGTCGATGTCGGCGCGCTTGGGATGGGGATCGATGCGGACGATTTTGGAATCGTCGACGACGACCCCAGCTTGGCGCACTTCGTGCCCGCGTCCATCGAGGATACGGGCCGCGCGGATCACGATCTCTTTCGCGTGAAGCGAAAGCGTTGTGGAGAGCAGAACGGCGAAAAGGATGCAACGCATGAAGCGCAGTTTATGTTTTTTTCTCTTCCTCGTGAGTACAGGGGCCCAGGCGCAATTGTCGACCGAGCGCGCGGGTAGTTCGCAACTTCTCATCGCCGCGGCCGGCGCGGTGACCGGCGCCAACGGAACGTTTTTCCGAAGCGATATCACGGTCATCAACTACCGTGACGCCGATCAGAAGATTCGCTTCCTATGGCTGCCGCAAGGTTCCACCGGCACAGCCTTCGTCGACATGACGCTGGCCAAAGCGACGGGCTTCAGCTCCGAAGATTTTGTGACCAGCGTCCTGATGCAGAGCGGGCTGGGATCGATCCTCGTCACTGCGGTCACTGCCGACGGCCAGTTCGACATCCTGGGCAAGCTGCACGCGACGGCGCGGATCTGGTCGAATCAGCCCGGACTCTCTTCGGGAACGGTCTCGCAGACGTTTCCCATCATCGCCATCAACGACATCAACAGCACGCGCCTCTCGATTCTTGGGCAACGCCGCGACGATCGCTATCGCACCAACGTCGGCATCGTGAATCTCAACCCGGACACACAGACGTTCCAGATCGCGGTGCAGTCGGACTCGAGGATCGAAACCGTTCCGGTCTCAGTGCCGGGCCTCTCGATGCAGCAATTCAGCATGACCGGTCCGGCGGGCAGCAACCTGCAGGTCGCGGTGACGAATACGACTGCGACAAACCAGGGCACGCCGACAACACCACCGGCGACAGTTGGTCGTCCCTCGGCTACGTCGTGAATCCCTAACGGCGGATTGCACGTCGTCGCGGGGGCGCTTCAGCGGCGAGGAACCATGGCTTCGCGGTCGGCTCCTGTTTGAGGAACGCCAGCAGCAGCGCACCGACTTTCTGTTCGCCCGATTGCGACGGATGCGTGCCATCGCTCGCTTCGACATCGCCGCGCGACCAGGTCAGGCCGTCCGATCGCGGGTTCATCCCGTCCGCCCACAGATACGGACCCCACGCGATCCACGGCGCGACGCCGTTGGAATTGAGATCGCCGGCGCGCGGATCGATTTTGCCGCTGCGCATCTGATCGATCTGCGCCTGCACTGTCCATTTCACGGCGAACGCCGTTTCGTACGCGTAAGGCTCGGGGTTCAGCGCGCTGGTTGCGTATCCGGCGTAGATGCGACTCGAGATATAGACGATGCGCAGGTTCGGATAGCGGACTTTCATCGCGCGCAGGATGTTGCCAAGCTGCGTGACCATCCGAAACGCATCTGCGTTTTGAGAAGGCAACGATACTGTCGGCTGCGGGTTCGCTTCTTTCAACCACGCGACTTGCACCTCGGCTTCGCTGAGCCCCGCAGGAGTCAGATCGCGATCGCGAACGTAGTCGTAATTCGA
>QHVX01000063.1:0-461 GCA_003222375.1 Acidobacteriota bacterium | reverse complement strand
CGCGCTCCGTTGACGAACAGCAACGTCGAGTGATTGACGGCCGGATCACGCGTGGCTTGTCCGACGAACGACCACGAATCGCACGGAGCGGGATTTCCTTGCGCGCAGAATTCCTGGGTGGTGTTCGACATCCCGATGGAGAGCATCACGATCTTTCCGGTCGCGGATGGATTTCCGTTGCGGTCCAGCGGCCGGATCAGCGCGGCGTGCGCCATCCCGGATGCGGCGTGGTCGGCCGGCATGGCGTTGTCGCCGTTCTCGTACAGGCCGCCTTGAAACTGCCCGAGATAGCTGCGCGTGCCGAGGTCGTTGAGAGGGATACGCTGGGCGAAGGCGGAGGCCGACACCAGCAACAGGACTGCGAACGATCGACGCATGATCAAAGGACGGTCGGGCTTCGGCCCGCGTTTACGATATGCTCCTCCGGCGCAATGTTTGCGACAGTCTTTCTTAGAAGGTAG
>QHVX01000062.1:24104-30824 GCA_003222375.1 Acidobacteriota bacterium | reverse complement strand
CGTCTTGTCGTCCATCGGCCGCGCGCCGCGCTCGAACTCCGTCACGGCCGCGACGATGCGCTGCGGCTCGTGCGTCTTCGTAAACAGCTCGCGGAGGCGTTCGTATCCGAATTCCTGTTCGTCGACATTCTCCGCCTCGTTGAGGCCGTCGGTGTACAAGAACAGCGTCGCGCCGGGCGGAATCTCGACCATCTGCTCGTGATACGTCGAATCCGGAAGGATGCCGATCGGCTTTCCGGTCGACGACAGCTCCTGCAACTGTCCATCGATCGCGATGAACGGCGGATTGTGTCCGGCATTGACGTACCGCAGCATTCCGGATGACGGTGTGTACCGACCGAAGAAAAACGTTGCGTACTTGCGTCCGCGCGCACTGCGATAGATCAGCGCATTCAGACGCTGCACGAGATGCGCGAGATCATCTTCAATCGGCGCAGCCACGCGCAGCGCAGCCTGCACGCTCGACATGATCAGCGCCGCCGCCACGCCCTTTCCCGACACATCGCCGATGGCGAGGCCGAGGTCGCCGTCGGGGAGCTCGAGGAAATCGTAGTAGTCGCCGCCGACCTCGTAGCAGGGCACGCTCAGAGCGGCGAGGTGCGTGGAGTCGACATCGATAGGCGGCGACGGCAGCAGCCGGCTCTGAATCTCCCGTCCCAGCCTCAGCTCCTCGGCCATCCGCTGCTTCTCGAGCAGCTCCATGTGCAGCGTCGCGTTCTCCATCGCGATGGCCATGTGATCGGAGATGCTGTTGAGAAAATCGAGATCGCCAGTGCCGAATGCGCCGTTTGTCTTGTTGAGGAGCTGCAGCACGCCGACGATCTTCTGCTGCCGATTGCGGATCGGCACGCACAACATCGAGCGCGTGCGATATCCGGTCTTCTGATCGAGCGAGCGATCGAATCGCGGATCGGCGTAGGCATCGTGCAGGATCACGGGCTCTCCTGTCGCCGCGACCGTGCCCGCGAGACCTTTGCCGATCGGAAGACGGATCTCGGTTGAAAGCTCGCCGGCGATTTTCGTCCAGATCTCTTTCGCAGGATCGTCGACGAAGTAAAGCGTGCCGCGCTCGACGTGCAGCTCATTGCGCGCGACGGTGAGGATCGATCCGAACAGCGCGTCGGGCTCGATCGATGAGTTGATCAGCTTCGACGCCTCGACCAGCGTCCTGAGGCGCTCCATCTCATCGCGGTCGGACAGCGTCTCGATCACGCGCTTGAGCGCCGGCGGCTCGCCGCCGACGAAACTGAGGCCGGTGGAGAAAATATTCGGTCCGCTTTTCTCGGAATGGATGATGTTGCAATCGACGCTGATCTCTTCGCCGTCCCACTGAAATTTCAGTTTCTGCGGGCCGCCGACCAGCGGGCTGTCATGCTCGATGGTCGTCCCCAGGCTTCCTATGTTGACCACGCGGACAGATCTCTGCTCGACCTGCGCGGTGATGGGAGGACTGACGAGGCGACGCTCCGATTTGCGGCGTTCCTGTTCGAACATGGGAGGAGGTGCCGCGAATTGTATCATCGGGGGGATGGCGTTCGAGGCGTTTGGGGAGAGGGATTACAGGCTCTTCTGGACCACGCAATTCATCTCCAACATCGGCTCGTGGATGCAGGGAATCGCGCAGGGATGGCTCGTCTATCGCCTCACCGATTCGCCATTTCTCCTGGGGTTCGTCGGGTTCGCGAACTCGATCCCGCAGTTTTTTCTGATGTTGCCCGGCGGGGTCGTCGCCGATCGATTCGATCGGAGGCGCGTGGTGAGCGCATCGCAGTGCGTCCAGACGCTGACCGCGCTCTGGCTCGCAATCGCGATCTACGCGCATCGCATCACGGTTTGGCAGATCATCGCGGCCGCGATCGTCACCGGCATCGCGATGTCGTTCTCCGGTCCGGCGTATCAGGCCATGGTCGTCGATCTGCTCGACGACCGATCGCGATTGTCGAACGCGATCGCGATGAATTCGCTGCAGTTCAACCTCTCGCGCGCGATCGGGCCGCTGATCGCGGGCGTTGCGCTATCGCTGTACGGTCCGTTCTGGTGCTTTTTCCTGAATGCGATTTCGTTTCTTCCGCTGATCTGGGCGTTAGGCGCGATCAAGGCGCGGCAAATCCGGCATCCGGTTTCCGAAGCCGCCATGCTCTCGCACCTCGGCGAAGCATTTCAATACGTCTTGCGCGAGCGCATCGTGCTTCTACTGCTCGCGATCGTCGCCGCCGCGAGTCTTTTCGGCTATCCGTACCTCAGTCTGTTGCCGATGATCGCCCGCGCGCTCTTCGTCAACGATGCGAAAGGTCTCGGCTTGCTGATGGGCGGGATCGGGGCGGGCGCGCTGTCGGGATCGCTCGTACTGTCGGTCCGGACGCCGAAGCCGTCGCGAATGACGACGGTCATCCTGATCACGCTCGCGACGTTCGGCATCGGCCTCGCCGGAATCGGATTTACACGTCAGCAGGCGCCGATCTTTGCGCTGCTGGTGCTCAGCGGCGCCTCGATGGTCATCTGCGTCGCGCTGTGCAACACGTCGATTCAGCAGCGCATCCCCGACGCGCTTCGAGGGCGCGTGCTGAGCATGTACACGTTTGCATTCTCGGGCTTCCTGCCGTTCGGCAATCTCTTCGGCGGCATTCTCGCTGAGCACCGGGGCTTTCAGCCGACGATGGCGGTGTTAGGCGGGAGCTTGATCGTTACGGCTGGCGTGGCGGCGGTGCTGGCCAGGACGTCATCCTGACCCCGCGGAGCGGGGGAAGGATCTCCGTTGACGAGATCCTTCGCCGTCTGCGCGGCTCAGGATGACGTTACGCGACGGAGTCGAGGATCTCCTCGATCGTCGCGCGGCGGCAGGTATACATCGGTGTGTCGCGCACGGTGTACTTCGACGATTCGGTTTCGCGAAGGTCCTGCACCAGGTCGAGGAACTCGGCCGGCGATTCCGCCTCGAACGCGACGACGAAATCCTGATCGTCGAGGCCGAACGAATACGTCGTGTTGATCTTGACGCGAGGATATTTGTGTCCGACGGCGATGTGCTCGTTCATGATGCGCTGGCGCTCGGGTTGCGGCAGCAGGTACCAATCGCGCGTCTTCACGAACGGATAGACGAACAGGAACGGCTTTTTGCCCGGGACGATGCGCAGCCGGCGGCCTTCCTGGCCTTCGTGCACGTGTTCCTGTACGTACTGCGAATGCTTCGTCATCGCCAGATAGGAGTGGGGCACATCGAGGTAACGCCCCAGGATGGATTTGTTGATGGCCGACGCCATCTGCTGCAGCGGCTCGATCTCGAAGCTGATGCGCCAGAGCATGAAATCGACAGTCGATTTGAGTCCGATGTTCGAGTAGGGAAGGATCATCATCGAGCTGCTGAACTTCTGCACGAGCTCCGCGAACTCGCGCTTAGCCTGCGCTTTGACATCCGCATTTTCGCGGCGAAAAGTGCGGTCAACTTTGAAGAACATGAAGTTGACGAACTGGCGCTGGAGCTCTTTTTCGGCGCCGCGAACGGGTTGGGAGGAGGTGTCGACGGCGGTCGTCATCATTCCGTCATTTTACAACTCGGCCCCGCAATCGCGATGGATCTCGGATTGGTGGCCATGCGAATGTCGGTTGGATCGAGCAGTTCTCCGCCGCTGCTGAGGCGCGCGGCGTAGAAGTTCGTGCGGCCCTCGCGATTATCAAACCAGGCGGCGAGGAATCCGTCGCCGTCGCTGGCGATGATCCCGCTCGACTGCTCCGCCGGCGCGGGGCCATAGACCGGCTGTGAAACGGGAGCTTCGCCGCGAATCGCAAAAGTTGCCAGGAGAAGGGAAAGTGTTAGGCCCATGGTCGGGGGTATTGTAGTTAATAACTTATGGAAGCCCTTCCGAACCCGCATAGACTGGGCGCCAAACCAACTTACGGAGTGACGGCAAATTCCCGAGCATCGCTGTGGAAACTGTTAGGCGGAGTGAAAAAGTGCACAAGTCGCGATGCAACTGTTGATTTGAAATCGTCCAACATCTGCCTTTTGATCGACTTGCGCGGTTTGCTCACACGTTTGTGCAATTTGCTTAGAGGCGCCCTGATTTTGCCTCTTTGAACGATTTTCACAGCTTTTTCGACAGCGTTTTCCGCAGGATCTGTGCAAAGCGCGGATCGCCTTCCCGAATGAACCGTGGCTCAGTTTCGGTAAAGTCAACAATCGCCGAAGGTTTTCCTTCGCGACGGCCGGCGTCGACCACGCCGTCGATCGCGTTCAAAAGGTCAGACCTCAGCTCATCCGTCGACGCGACCGGCGGATCGCCGCTGCGATTCGCGCTGGTTGAAATAAGTGGTCCAGTGCGCTCGAGAAGATCGCGGAGCCACTTCAAATCGGGCACGCGCGCGGCGATTGTCGAAGCTCCGCGGCGCAAAACCGCCGTCATCGGCGCGGGCCAGATCTCGTTGAGCGTGGAGGGGACGTCGACGCCGATGGAACGCAGCTGTTCGATCGAAGCGGCGATCATCAGAAAGCGCTTCTCCTCGTGGCGATATTTGATCGCGGCGATCCTTTCGGACTCGCTTGGCAATCCATGAAGTCCGTAGATCGTGTCGGTGGGGAGGACAACGATTCCGCCCGATCGCAGAAGCGACGCGATTTCGTCGAGTTGTGCGTCAGTTGGCGCGCCGGCGACTTGCCATCGCTTCACGTTTGGCCCCACTGAGCAGCTCGCGCGCGTGCACGACCGCCGACGCCGGAACTTTTTCCCCGCCCAACATCCTCGCAATCTCCTTCACCCGCTCCTCGGCCTCGTCGAGACGACGAATGCGCGCGCGCGTGTGGCCGCCGGAATCTTCCTTCCACACGAAGAAGTGGGTCGAGGCGAAGCTCGCGATCTGCGGAAGATGCGTCACGCAGATGACCTGATTGACCGCCGAGAGCTCCTGCAGCTTGCGTCCGACGACCTCCGCGACGCGACCGCCGATACCGGCATCGATCTCGTCGAACACCAGAGTTGCCTCTCCCGATCGCTGGGATGCCTTGAAAAGCGCGGCGGCGATCGCGAGCTGGATGCGCGACAGCTCGCCGCCGGACGCAATCCGCTGCATCGGCTTCGCTTCCTCTCCTTTATTCGGAGCGACCAGAATCTCGATGTCATCCGACCCGGTTTCGCTGTCCTTCGCTTGTTCGATCGTCACTCGCACTGTCGTTCGTTCCATTGCCAGGTCGCGCAATTCGCTCTGAACGGCAGGCTCGAATGCGCGGGCTGCTTTGTTGCGCGCGGTCGACAATTTTTCGGCATCGCTCTGGTACGCAGCTCGAGCTTTCTGTTCGATTTTTTGAAGCCTGTCGACGCTCGACTCGAAGTCGCTGAGCGTGTCGTATTCCTTTTTGCTGTTGGAGAGATGCTCCAGCGCAACGTCGGCCGAGCCGCCATACTTTTTCTTGAGCCGCTCGATCGTGGAGAGGCGCTCTTCGATCGCCTCGAGTCGCGACGGATCGTGTCGCACGGATTCACTCAGCGAAGCGAGTGACCGCGCGGTGTCCTGCAATCGATAGAGGATTTCCTGCAGCTCGGCAGAAAGACTGCCGATCTTTTCGATCTCGTGCGCCAGCGGCTGCAGCACGTGCGCCGCGCGTGCGAGCTGCGCGAGGGCGGAGTCTTCGTTTTCCTCGATCGCCGCGAATGCGGTGGCGGTGGCTTCGATCATCTCCTGTGCGTGGGCAAGGATGCTGCGCTCGGCGCGGAGCTCCTCTTCTTCACCGGGCTGCAGTTTGGCGGCCGAGATTTCGTCGATCTGATATTTGAGAAGATCGAGGCGCAGCGACCGATCCTTTTGCGCACGCGTCAGATCTTCCAGGTCGCCGGCGGCGGCGCGCCAGGCGCGGAATGCGGTGCGTGTCTGCTCGAGCAGCGCATCGTGTTCGCCGTACTGATCGATCAATTCGCGATAGCTCTGACCGGCGACGCGCAGATGGGAATCGCTCTGTCCGTGGATTTCGAGGATCGGCTCCATCGCGGTCTCGAGCTCGCGAACCGAGAAGATCGATCCGTCGATCGAAACGCGGCCGCGTCCGCTGGCGGCGATCTCGCGCTTCACGATCATCTCTGATTTTCCATTCGTCTCGATCACCGCTTCTGCCGACATCTTCTCGGCTCCGGCGCGGATCATTTCGGTCGAGCCGCGGGCTCCGCGCAGGAACTCGAGTGAGTCGATCAGCAGCGACGGTGAGAACATTCAGGCCGCCGCCCGGCTCGATCTCCAACTCCTCCACGATCGCCAGGTTGCGCACCTTGAGGTACGTGATCATTGGACGCGTATTAGTGTGGCACAGCCGCTGCTTTGAGACGATCTCATGAAGCGGCTCATTCCGATACTGATTCTCGCGGCGATCGCGTGCAGCAAGCCGGTCGCCACGGTCAAAGAGAAAGTCAAGGACATCGCCGAGGACATCAGCACGCCGTGGGGGCAGCGGGAAGATCCGACGGCGCGCGAAAAGGAGCGGTTCGATCAGCAGTGGCGGCAGCTCGAATCGTTCCGCGCCCAGCAGGCGGAAGCCGAACGCCAGCGGAAAGCCCAGGAGGCGGCTGCCGCACAACCGCCGCCGACTTTTCGGTTCGTGACCGGAATCAAAGAGACCTTCAAGGGCCTCGATGCAAATGCAATCAACAATGCACCCATCAATGTCCCGATCAAGGGCGACGTGCACGGACCCTCGGTTCTGCGCGCGCAGGTCTACCTCGACCGGATTCACTTCTCCGT
>QHVX01000062.1:22465-24079 GCA_003222375.1 Acidobacteriota bacterium | reverse complement strand
TCGATGCGACCGGTGATGTCGACGAGCAGACGTTCCGCCGGATCGCCGCGGAAGCGCAGTACGCGCCCGTTGTCGTCAAGTACACGGTGACCGCCGATGACGTGAAGGGTCCGTTCCGACCTGTCCCCGACTCCCCCTACGAAAAAGCCCAGCGCAGCTACCTCGGATACGAGAGCGTTCGCGAAGAATTGTCGGAGCGCTTTCACATGGATCAGGATTTCCTCGCGCAGCTGAATCCCGACGTGAAGTTTTCAGAGCTCACCGCCGGCGCGACGATCAACGTGCTGAATGTGCGGCCGCCGATGACGACCGATCAACCCGACATCGCGAAAATCGTCATCTCCATTGCGGGGAATTCATTCAATTGCTTCGACGCGGCCGGCAATCTGATTTTCCACGCGCCGACGACGCTGGGCGCAGGCTACGATCCGTCGCCGAGCGAGACGCTCCACATCATCAAGATTTTTCCGAATCCGAGTTTCCACTACGATCCGACGCTCTACCACGAGGTTCCCGACACTGAGCCCGACGCCCACCTCCCGCCCGGCCCCAACACGCCCGTCGGAGTGGTGTGGATGGCGCTGAGCAAGCAGCACTACGGCATCCACGGCACGCCCGATCCGGAAACGATCGGTTACGCGTCGTCGCACGGCTGCGTGCGGCTGACGAACTGGGACGCCACGGACGTCGAGCACCGGGTCACGCCGGGCGTGCAGGTTTCGTTTGTCGATAAGAGAAAGAAGGGACTGCCGGAGGTCGCGAAGAAGAGCTGAACTTACGTTTCCTCTTCGAGCGATTTGCTGATCCGAAATACGTGACCGTCCGGATGCCGAACGTGCATTTCCCGAGCATTCCATGGATGGTTCGTGGGTGGCCAGGTGACGTCCAGTCCCTCAGCCAGACAATGGTGGTACACGTCGTCCACATCGTCCACCCACATTGAGATCCATACGCCTTTGTCCGCGGTTTCGTCACCATCACGCCCGAAGGTTTTGGCGTTGCGCCCGCGCCCTCGGCCGCCCTGAGCGTCCTGACAGAGGAAGATTTCGCACTGGCCCGCGCACACAGCTCCGAACCGCGGCGGATCGCCCCAGCGCCAGGACTCTTCCCAGCCGAGTTTCTTGAACCACTCGATACTCTGCTGAAAATTGGAGACGTTGAGAATCGGATTGAGAGCTCTGGGCTTCACGGCATCATGCTACTGCTTCGCGCAACATGTCCGTTGAGAACCCAGGCGACTTCAAATTGCCCAGCAGCGTGAGCGACAACGATTCGGGATCGACGATCGCTTTCGCGACGCCCTCAATTTCTTCGTCGCTTGAACGGTGATGCGAGCGACGCCGCTTTGGGCCGCGATCTCCAGCAAGTAACTTCAATGCCGCGCGACAAACCAACGATTAGTCGTTCTCCCGCGAAATCGTCGATGTCAGTGCTCTTTGGTTGTTAAGGAACTGTGACGGTCGTGAGCTGGGAGGGTGGCATTTCTAATTCATGAGTCACTACTTCCGGAACGAATGAATTCTTCAGTCGACTCGGCGTTTCAGGCAAGGAGAGTCTTTCATGAATAGCTCGCGCCAACGAGTACCGATGGTGATCATCACCCTCGCTGCTTGC
>QHVX01000062.1:15641-22443 GCA_003222375.1 Acidobacteriota bacterium | reverse complement strand
AGGTTAGCTTGACGATTCAGCCCCAGAGTCCTGTTTTACCGGGATGCCCGATGCTCTCTGCGCGTGGTGGTCAGACGACCTTATACACGACAGCGCCAGCGACTTTCTCCTTTCAGGATTTTCTCCCTTCGTCGACGGCCATCCTTGCCTACGTGGGTGTCGGGGCGTCGATCTTGGGTGGCTGCGACACCCCGAACTCGTACGACGTATCGCTAAACGCGGGGTATCCGGGCGTCGATCCGTTTTTTACCAGGATCGGATCTGGTTATACGCCGTTGACTTGGATGACCAGCTGCAACACCCCGGCACAGTTTGTCGAGGTCCAACGTATTGGTCCGTCGATGATTACGCCCGATCCGGCGCCGTACTATCGTGGCGGTACGAACGTGATCACGGTCATTGAACAACCGACTGGAACGTGTTCTGGTTACATTGAGGACGTCAGAGTGACCCTTTACTACTACGACAGTCTGCCGAGCGTCACCTTCGATATCTCCGCCACCACACCGGAGGAGCAACGGCGAGTGCTCATGCACCGATGGCGTACCGAGACCGACTACCCATACTTCTCGTCCTTTCAAGACGCCGCAGGTGCGACGGACACTGATCGAGACGGGCACATTTCAATCACAGCAACGGTCAGAGATGCCGGCGGCGCTGTGCTGCCGAATTTCGACATGCTGGTGCGCGTCGTCGATCCCCCGGATCCTTCGACCTACGTGCCGACTGGGATGTCCGTCCGAGGCGACAATCCATACGGCACGGCCCTCTTTACCATGCCAGTCTACGGTGAGACTCAGTACTCCTGGCAACAGGTCACGACTGATGTAAACGGCAGAATCTCGCTTGTGTATCCCATGTCGAGCCGTGTCGCCGGCGACAATGTACAGATCGAAGCATCAGGCATCTATCTTCCCTACATCAGCACCGCCCCGCGGTGCACGCCAGCCTTAGGGTGTTACACCAGCGGCATCATTACCAATTGGCGCAGAGTCTATATTGAACGCGACCGAATGTTTCGAGCCGGAACCTTTCTTACACAAGACGCCGCACAAAGCGCTACAACACTGAACGTCGAAGACATCACGCCGTTCAGGAGCGCAAGCGCCAACAACCCAATCTCGGCAATCGTCATTCACGGGAGTTCCCCCTCCGCAACCAATCCTCAGAACTACATGGAGGCGGTCAATGTCAAGAAAGCATCCGGCGGGAAGCTGACACTTACAACAGGCCTACAGCACGCGTATCAATTCGCACGGGCGAGAGACTATCCGACAATGCTTGCCGGGGATGCGATTGGCGTGTACGCAAGCGCCAACGACGTGTTTCCAACGTATCTCGATCAGGCGATTGACTATTACGCTGCCAGAAGCTGTCCCTCACCGCCAGCATGCGATAGTCTGTACACCGACTTCGTGACCGTCAGTGAAGGCACCGTTTTTCTTTTTCCGCCCGTTGCCGCCAACCCAGTGCCATTCCTGCCTTTCGCCAAAACGTGCGCCCTCCTCGACTACTGTGCAGAAGTCGCCCAGCGCTTCTTTGATAACCGTAGTGCAGGTAACACAAAAGCAGGCCACCAACACTTCATAGCAGTAACGACATATAGCAGCGACCCCACCCGCCAATCCGGGACTGCGGGGATTACGTGCAAGGACAACGACCAGCAATGTGGATCTCATACAGGAACTATCTTTGTTTTCAATGGAGAGATCGAACTCGCCGGGCAAGCTTTTCCGAATGTCCTGCGTGAAGCCGCTGCGCACGAGCTTGCGCACACGTTCGATGTTAACCAGCCCGCCTTTGCCACTCCCGGTGGAACGTTGGGTCATTGCGCCAACATGGCAAGCGACCCCCTCGCCGGAAAATGTTTGATGAACACAAGTCGCACAGACGCCGAAAAAGCAGACGGACGGATTAGTTTCCACAACAATCCGTGGACCACATCAGAATACATGCGCATTCGCGCAAGGCCAGACCCAATTCCTCAAACGTGGCAAGCCACGTTTCTTCCCAACCCCTAAAAGGAGGACACACGATGTGGCGAAAAATAACCCTTGCGCTGTTGACGCTCTGTGTTGCAACCGCAGTACCCGCAGCTGGTGGTTCAGAGTTAGGCGTGGCGCTCGATGTTTCGCCAGCGACCACACTGCCGGGTATTCCTGTCGCGCTGAAAATGACGTTCACAAACTCAGGGTCAACTCCTGTGTTTTTGCCCCCACACCTGGTCTTGCTCGCCAGAATCAACGGCAGCGACCCGTTTGTCGTACGCTTTGGTGGTTTTCGTACCAAAACAGATCTGCGCGCTCTTCGTGACGACCCAATACCACCCCATGAAACAGTCGTGATCGAAGCTCGAACGCAGGGCGTTTTGACGGAACCAGGTTGGTTTAAGGATGTACGGCTCAACCAGCCAGGCAGATTTGAGTTGCAACCCATCGTTGGCGAATTTGCTGGCGATGTGCTGCAAGCACCGGAGGAGGGGATTCGCTCAACACCTGCTGTCCTGCAAGTCAACGAACCCACCGGCATCGATCTGAAGATCTGGAAGGAAATGCTGACAGTTGGTAATGGCGAGTGGGAACCTCGCAAGATTTTCACGCCCGGCGGCGAGGCCCTTGCGCGCCGCGTCCTTTCAGAGTGGCCATACTCGCAGTATGCGGGATGGTTTGCAGCAACCGGTATCTCAGAACGCGCGTCCGAGAGCGCTGATGCACTGCGCGCGTGGCTCAGCCAAGCGAGTCGCGATCAGTACACGGAATGGCGACAGCTTCGTCTGGCTCTTTTCGACGACGGCGGCGCACGCGAAACAACGCGATTACCTCACGACGAAATTCTGCGCCATCTGCATAGTGCACGCGCATTGCTCGCCACTCTGAAATCATCGACAGACAAAGACATTGCAGCCAGAGCTAACAGTCAACTCGTGCGAATCGCTGCCCTAAGTGACTTGGAGCAACAGTAGCTCCGCGTTCGCGCCTAAGCCACTGCCTCGCGCAACATGTCCGTTGAAAACCCCGGCGACTTCAAATTGCCCAGCAGCGTGAGCGACAACGATTCGGGATCGACGATCGCTTTTGCGACGCCCTGGATGTCATCGAGCGTCACGGCGTCGATCTGCTGAATGATCTCGTCGGGCGAGAACTGGCGCCCGAAGTAGTACTCCTGCCGCGCGATTCCCGACATGCGGCTGATCGTCGACTCGAGCGAAAGCAGGATCGAGCCTTTGAGATGCAGCTTCGCGGCGGCCAGCTCCTGCGCTGTCGCGCCATTCTGCTTGATGTTGCGCATCTCATCGAGGGTCAGGGTGAGAACGCGGCGCAGATTGCGCGGCGCGCACGCCGCATAGACCGCTTCGTATCCGCCGTTGAGGTAGCCGTTGTGATACGACATCACGGTGTAGACGAGGCCCTCTTTCTCGCGGATGCCCTGAAAGAGCCGCGACGACATGCCGCCGCCCAGAATCGCGTTGAAGAGCGCGGCTGCATATCGCTCGCCGCCCTGCTGCGCAAAACCTTTCGAGCCGAGACAAAGATGTACCTGCTCGAGCTCGCGCTTTTCGCGCAGCATGACGTGCTGCTTGGGAAGTGGAGCAGGCCAGTCGCGTCGCATTGCCGGACGCGGATCGGCGGGGAAGTGTTTTTCGAGATAGGGCACGATCTGTTCAGGCCGAATGTTCCCCGACGCCGCGAAGATGATGTTGGCAGGATGAAACGTCTCCGCGTAGTGCGAGAGGATCTGCTCACGGCGTAGGCGATTCACAGTTTCCTCAGTACCCAGGATTGGGCGTCCGAGGGGGTGGTCAGGCCAGAAAGAAGTGACGAAAATCTCGTGCACGAGATCGTCGGGCGTGTCCTCGACCATCTTGATTTCTTCGAGGATCACCGAGCGCTCCGCTTCCAGGTCTTTGTCGCTGAAACGCGGCGCAACGACGATCTCAGTCAACAGATCGAGCGCCGTCTCGAGCTGCTCGTCGAGGACGTGCGCGTAGAACGAGGTGTACTCCTTGCCCGTGAACGCGTCGACGTCGCCGCCAAGGATGTCGATCACCTGCGCGATGTCGCTGGTCGATCGTGTGGCGGTCCCTTTGAAAACCAGATGCTCGAGAAAATGCGATGCCCCGCCGTGCTCCTGCGATTCGACCGCCGAGCCGCTGCGGAGGTAGTAGCCGAGGGACGCTGATCGGACGTAGGGAAGCGTCTCGATCAGAATCGTCATCCCCGATGGGAGAACATGACGGCTGACCGTCGTCGGCGTGGCTCTCGTCGCCATTGTTAGAATTTTAGTAACGGGCGGCAGCGGAGGGCTATTGCCAGACTCGCGTGGCGGCGGCGAGGCGGGCAGCCCGGTCGTTTCTATAGTCGAGGAGGGTGTAGTGCCACTCCTCGTATTTCTCGGCTTGATTCAATGTGACGAGGCTGATTCCATTTTTGTTGGGTCTGATTCCGATGAACGGCCCGCCTGCGTAATCCTTCATCGGGATCCCGGGTGGGGCAGTGCTCGTGGGAGGGGGCTGGAGGCCGGGCGCTGGCGTTGACGGCCCCGCTGTAGCCTGGGTGACGATCAGCCAATCGACTTGACCGGTCAACGGATCGATCGTGTCACCAATGCCGCGAAGGAAGCGAGGCTGACGCGCATCCTTTAATTGAGCGATGCTCACCGGCAGCGCGTGATTCTTGTTTTCGAATGCATCGATCGCTTTGGCGTACTGCTTCATGATTGAGATCGTCTGCAGCTCACGATCGCGCCGCACGACCGTCGACCACGCGCGTGGCACGGTGTACGCGACGACGATCATCATGATCGTCATGATGACGATCACGCCGGCGAGCGTGAATCCTCGCTCGCTTCTAAGGAAAGTCTTTGTACGGGGTTCCATCGAGGCCATTTCCCGGCGCCGCGCTGCGAACGTCGATGATGCCCGGCGTGGCAGCGGCGTTCTCGCCGGAGGTGTCGACGGCGGCGGGGTCATTCGGATCGGTCGAAGCCTGCACTTCCTCCCAGTCGCTCCGCATCGTGATCGGGTCTTTCGGCAGGCGGCGCAGATATTTGTCGGCGACCAGGGTCTGCAGGCTGTCGGGAAATTTCTGTCTATCGGCGTAGTAGTCGTCGATCGCCTTTCGCATCTCGGTAAGATCGTGCCGCAGTGCCGCTTCGCGCGCCTTCTGCTGCGCCCACTTCACGTTCGAGATCGCGACGCCGGCAAGAATGCCGATGATCGTGACGACCACGATCAGCTCGATGAGCGTAAAGCCCTTCTGCCTTCTGCCTTCTGCCTTCTGACTCTTTACCATTCGTTGTAGTGCGCCTTTCCGTCGAGTGCGATCGCCGTCGATTTCGAGTGCACCTCGAATACGTTGTCGCCGTTGCTCTGCGACGTGTCGGGATCATCGTTGTCGGACAGCGTGTTCCACTCGTTCTTGCCAGTCATGGGATCGATGAGATCGCGCTCCCGCAGGAGGCGGACCATCTTTCCGTTGTTCAACTCGATCGGCTTGGTCAGCTCCTCGAGCGTTTTTGGATAATCGCGCTGGCCGAAGTCAGGCGGCTTCTTGATCGCTGCCGGCCCCTGGGCATTGCGAAGCTCGCGATATTGATCGATGGCGTTCGTGATCCTGCGCAGACGTTCGTGCAGCTCGATCTCTTTCTGACGCTTGAAACCGAATCGGGCGATCGGCATCGCGACCGCCGCCAGCACGCCGATGATCGCGATGACCGTGATCAATTCGGCGATCGTGAAGCCAGCGGAGGCCGTCATCCTGAGCCGCGCGGACGGCGAAGGATCTCCGGCTGCGAACGTCTTCGCATCTTGAGATGCTTCGCTTCGCTCAGCATGACGTACGGCTCTCATTCGACCTTCGCCCGGCCTCCCGCCACCTCGGAAGCCACGATTTCCCCGCGGCCGTTGGTCAGCGTCGGATTGTCCATCACGAGAAAGCTCTCGCCCATGCCGCCGCCGCGAACGCGCAGCGTCGCGATGTCGCCGCCGCCGTTGAAGGTGAGCGGCTTGCCGTCGGACGGCGCAATCGTCACCGTTCCGAGCTGGCGGTTGATCGTCACGACCGGCGGCGTCTTCGGATCAAACATGATCGCCGGACCGAACGTGACCTCGCTGACGTCGATCGCCTGCGGGTCATAACGGAGCGAAAGTTGTCGTGCGGTCAAGCCATCGAGATCCATTCCAACTACGTTCCAGAGTTTCTCCTCGCCGGGCTTGAACAACAGCCGTGCTGGCTGCGGCGAGATTCGCGGAGCGACGACGCGGTCGAAGTTTTCGCTCTGCTGCCGCACAACCGGAGGATTTTGCTGCTGCTGAGGCTGTGGCGGGGGCTGAGGGAACGGATTCGAAGGCGGTGTGCCCTGCGCCGGCGTAACGACTGGCCGCATGACTGTCCCGCCGTCCGGAGCGGGCGGCGGGTTGAACTGCACGGCCGAGCGCGGCGCGAACGGATCGATCGACGACTGCGATTCGATGCGTGGCGACAGTCCGCGGAACGAGAGGTTGCTCTGCGTTCCAACCCACATCGGCGCCAGATCGTCTTCGGTGATGTCGGGGATGCGGATGATGTGCGGCGTCATCGTCATCACCAGGTCAGTGCGCAGCGTGTGTTTGTGATTGTTCGTGAACAGCCGGCCGATCACGGGCAGATCGCCGAGGAAAGGAGTCTTGCTGTCGCTGGTCTCGTCGTTCTGTTGAATCAGACCGGCGAGGAAGTTCGTCTCGCCATCCTTCAACCGGATCGTCGACTCGATCGTGCGTGTTGCGAACGTCGGCTGCGGAGGTTGACCAGCTACAACGACCGGC
>QHVX01000062.1:15113-15631 GCA_003222375.1 Acidobacteriota bacterium | reverse complement strand
TGAGCGTGACCTCGCGGTTGTGATGAACGCGCGGCTCCATCGAGACTTTGATGCCGACGTCCTGGTACTGGTACGACGTCACGGGCGCGAACGTTCCCGAGGTGGTCGTGCTGACGCTGGTGAACGTCGACACCGGAACGGGGATGCGGCTTCCGATGTGCAGCGTCGCTTTCTCCCCTTCGGAAATTCGCAGCTCGGGATTCGCGAGTAGTTGCGTATTGCCGAGTGACTTGAGCGCCGCGTACGACGCATTCGGAATCGAGAAGCTGATGAGGCCGCTGTTGAGCCGGCGTAGGTCCGCGAGCGTTCCTTGAGTCAGCGGTATGGTGCCGCCGGCTGTTCCCGTCGCGGGCGCGAGCGGCTGAACAACTCCCGGCGAGGTGCTGCCGTAGCCGTTGATGACGAAACCGAGGTCGCGGGTCTTGTCGAGGTCGAGCTGTAGCAACTCGACGTCGACGACGACCTCGGCTTTGGCCTTGTCGTTCGCTTGGATGATTTTTTCGGCGATGCGAACCTTG
>QHVX01000062.1:1373-15033 GCA_003222375.1 Acidobacteriota bacterium | reverse complement strand
TCTGCATCGCCGTTCGACAGATAGAAAGTGCGAATGACGAGGTCCTCATAATCGCGTCGCGCCTGCGGGTTGTCGGGAACGATGATGATCGAGTGCTCGTCGAGGACTTTATAGAAGTGATTGGCGGCCTGCATGACGCGCTCGAGCGCCTGCTGCGCAGTCACGTCGCGGAGCTCGATCGAGATGCGGTCGTCTTTGACTGCCTGATCAAAAAGAATATTGATGCCGAACGCGTTGCCGAGGGCCCGGTAGATGTCTTTGACCGGCGTGTCGCGCGGAAATGTGAGCGTGATCGGCTGGGTGGAGGTCGGCTCGAGCTGCGGCGGCTGTGACTTGGTGATGTTCGTCTTCTCGGCGCGCTTCTTCAGCTCCTCGATCGAGATGTTCTCGGCGGCGGCGCGATGGATGTCCTGAAGCATCGCGACGGTTTTTCCGTACTCGACGGCCGCGAATTGGTTCGTCGGATCCAGCTTGATTGTGATCTCGAGCTCGGTCGCCGCGAGCTGCGCGAGACGCACCTTGTCATCGCCCTTGGCCGAGAACGCTGCCGCTTCCAGGGTCTTTCCTTTTTCGAAATGGACGCGCGAGGCTTCCAGCTTCGCGCGCTGCAGATTCATCTGATAGCGCATGTTGTCCGGGTCGATGTCCAGCGCCTTTGTGTACTGGACGACAGCTTCATCCCAGTCCTTCCCGCGCTCGGCGTTGCGGCCTTTTTCATAAGCGTTGAAGCTCGCGCAACCGGCAATCAGCAGTAGCACGAGTGCGATTCGTAGTCGATTCATCGTTAGTCCTGAGTCCTGAGTGCTGAGTCCTGAGCGACGGGAGCCGGTGGGACTCAGCACTCAGGACTCAGCACTCAGGACTTCATGTCACCTTTCTGACGAGTCATCACTCGAAATTGTCACTGTCCGATAGGGATTCGCGTCTTCAGGTCCGCCGGAAATCCGACGTAGCCGATCTCGACCGACTCGATTCCGATGCCGCGCAGAATGAACTTGCCGTCGAACGTTTCGCCGACACGAACGTTGACGATCTCGCCGTTGCCGGAGAAAGTCGCGATCGGATTCCCCGCCGTCCCAAAGGTCCCTATGTACTTATACGGGAACTGCGGCGGCGGCGGTGGCTGCGGCACCGGTGGCGGCTGCGGAACAACCGGCTGCGGCGGTGGCTGCGGCACGGGTCTGGGTGGGGGCGGCGGGGGAGGAGGGGGCGGTTCCTTGTACGCGAAAAGGTTGCGCTCGCTCCGATAGCTCCCGCTTTGCGCCTCCAGCCACTCCATGTGGACCACCCCGACACCGGGCGCGTTCGCCTGCAACGGTTTTCCGGTCACCGGACGTGCAGCGGTGCGCGGCGGCGGAACGAGGTCGGGAGTCTTCGCGCTTTGGGTCGCCGCGAAGGCGTAGATGGCAAAGAGGCCGACGATGATCAGCCCGATGATGGTCCACGTTTTCCAGTTCATCCAATCCATCACATTTCTTTGCTGACCATCATTGTGCTACGAGCCGGTTCTCTGAACAGCGTCTTGAGCCGGACATTCAAGGTCAGATTGTCGGGCGAGCTTCCCGATCCGAGGTTGATGGCGTCGAGGATGACAAACTGATTGGAGAGCTCGAGGCGATTGATCAATCGCCGGAGCTGCTGATATGTGCCCTGTGCGGTGAAGGAGATGGTCACCGTGACGGTTCCAATCCCTCCCGTCTTCTGCATCTCCTTATCCTCGGTTCTCGCAAAAGAAAACGTCTTGGGCATCACGATGCCGCTGGCAGCCGCCAGGCGTTTGATTTCCGCGTACAGTCGGGTCAGGCGTTCTGGTTCGGTTGCCCAGCTGCTGTTGTAGAGCATCTGCAGATCGGTCTGCACTTTTCGATAGCTGGCAACTGCCTGCTCCGCCTGCAACCGCTTGTTGCGGGCGCGCTGAAGGCCGTCCTCGGATTGTTGCAGCCGCGCGTAGAGCGCTTTCAGGCGCGCTTCGTACTGCACGCGATACGTGAAAAAGAAGATCGCATTCGCGACCAGCAACACCGCCAGGACGATCAACAGGACGCGATGCTCACGCCAGATCATTCGACGACCCTGGCAATCGACGGCCGGTAATCGACGCCGATGCCGAATTCATATCCGCGATCGGTGCGATTCTCGGACGTCGGAAACGGGTTGGCGAAGTGCGGATCGCGGTTCAGGCGATCGATGGTCCGCGTCATGCCGTCGCCGTTCTTCGCGACACCCTGCATCGCCAGGTGCACGGTGCCGTTCTTTGCGAACGACGGCGAAATGGACTCGATGCGCACGTCGTCGGGAACTACGCGTTCGAGGCGATCGAGAAGCTCGCTCCACGAGAAGGCGCGCTCCGCGAGGCGCGCGTTGACGAATTGCGCCTGATCGCTGAGTAGTTTCACGTTCACGCCGCGGAGGCGCTGGTACGCATCGTCGGTGCGGCGGTTTTCGGCGTCGGTCTGATTCTCGATCTGCGCGATCTTGTCGCGAGTTGTCCGCGTGTCGCGAACGTAGCGATATCCCGTCTCGATGTTGTTGAGCAGCATGATCGCGATGAGGATCGACGTCACGACCACCACCGCGTACAGCGGACGGTAGTCCCGATAGGGACGGCCGGCGAGATTGAGATGCAGCGGCTTCACGACGTGAACACTCCCGTACAGGCTGTCAGCTCGGCTTCGTAAGCGCCGATTCCTTCGAGTTGGCGCTCACTGAAATCCGACAAGGTGATGGCGCGTACCGGCGCGCTGAATTCACTTCCGATGGCGGAGGCGAGAGTCGCGTCGACGTTGCCTGACAGGTAGCACTGCTCGATCGAATCGGTCCGCAATGTGTCGCGGATGTAGCTCGCCGACAACTTGATCTCCTGCTCGATCGTGCGCTCGCCGTTCAGATTCCGCGACCGTATGAACAACGGCTGCGATCCTCGGAAAGCGGCCGTCGTGAATTCGCCCTCGCGAATGTAGAAGAAGATCCGATCGCGCGTTGTGTTCGGCTCGCGGACCGTGATGGCGTTCCAGATGTTGAGACCGATCGGCTCGATCAGAACGATCTCGATGCCGGCCGCTTCGAAGACCTTCTCGATGGCAGTCAATGTCTGATCCATCGCACTCAGCACGAGGACCTTTGTCTGCGACGGTGTGCGCGAAAGAACTTCGTACTTGACGCGCAGCAGTGCGGAGTCGATCGGCATCGTCCGTTTCAGACTCCAGCGGATCATGTCGTCCGCTTCTTTCTCGGATTCCGGGAGGTTCGGCAGCTCGAGGATGTTGACGCGGAACCAGGAGTCGGGCAGAAGGAGCGAAAGGCGGTCCCAGCGTCCGGTCTCGACGCGTACGCGGCGGAGCGCGTCCGCCAGCGCGGCTTCATTCGTGAGCTGCGGCGTCACCACCGCGTTCACGAAAGTGTCGGCAGACAGGCGATAGCTCTTCGCCCGCTCTACCTGCAGACCCTTGCGTCCACGACCGATGCGGGCGTGAATCAAACCGTCAGTATCGAGGACGATGACGTCGGGAGGGAAAGAACCGGCCATATCAGACGAACGCAGAACGCAGAATGCAGAACGAAGAATGAAGAAAAACGGATGATGAGGGTCCGTTTCTCAATTCTTCATTCTGCGTTCTGCGTTCTGCATCCATGTCTTACTCCACGAATGTGACCTTGTTGATTTCCCGCAGCGTGGTCCGTCCTTCAATGACCTTCTGGAATGCCGACTCGCGCAGGAAGGTCATGCCTTCCTCTTTGGCGGCTCTCTTGATCTCGGAAGCGGGGCGTCGATCGAGAATCATGCCGCGAATACGATCGGAGAGGTCGAGAAGTTCCGAGATCGCCGACCGGCCATGGAATCCGGTGCCGTTGCACTCGAGACAGCCGGCCCCTTCCCAGAAGGTTTCGTTGCGGTAGAGGGCCGGATCGAGACCTGACTCGATCAGAAACGCGTCGGGATATTTCACCTGGCGCTTGCACTCCTGACAGATGCGCCGTACCAGCCGTTGCGCGAGCACACAGTTGAGCGCCGACACGAAGTTGTACAGATCGACCTTCATGTTGAGGAATCGGCCGAGTACGTCGACGACGTTGTTGGCGTGAACGGTCGTGAACACGAGGTGGCCGGTGAGCGCCGACTGCACCGCGATTTGGGCAGTCTCTTCGTCGCGGATTTCGCCGACCATGATCTTGTCGGGGTCGTGACGGAGAATCGATCGCAGGCCGCGGGCGAACGTCAGTCCCTTCTTTTCGTTCACCGGGATCTGCGTGATCCCTCGAAGCTGGTACTCCACCGGATCTTCGATGGTGATGATCTTGTCTTCGGCGCTCTGAATCTCCGACAGTGCGGCATAGAGCGTCGTGGTCTTGCCGGATCCGGTTGGTCCCGTCACCAGGACCATGCCGTAAGGCTCTTTGATGAACTTGCGGAACTTCGTGAGCATGTCGTCATCGAATCCCAGCACGTCGAGGCGGAGGTTTTTGAACTCCTTGTTCATCGACTCCTTGTCGAGGATTCGGATGACGGCGTCTTCGCCGTGCGCCGTCGGAACAACGGAGACGCGGAAGTCGATGGTGCGGCCGGTGATGCGAAGCTTGAAGCGTCCGTCCTGCGGCACGCGCTTTTCGGCGATGTCGAGCTCCGACATGACTTTGATGCGGCTGATGATGGTGGAATGATGCCGCTTGTCGATCGGATCGAGCGCTTCGTACAGCACGCCGTCGATGCGGTACTTCACGACCACTTCGTTGTCGCGCGTCTCGATGTGAATGTCGGAAGCGCGCCGCTGAATCGCGTTGAAGACGATCGAGTCGACCAGCTTGATGATCGGCGACGATTCCTGCTGCGTGATCGAATCGATCGTGAGCGTCTCTTCGCCTTCTTCGTCTTCGCCGACCAGTTGCAGACGGAAACTTTCGGTGGCTTCATCGAGGACGCGCTGGGTCGATTCCGATTTCTCCAGCTTGTCGCGGATCGCGGCCGGCGATGCGACCTTGACCTTGAGCGGCGCGCCGAGGAGAAGCTCGAGCTCGTCGAGCTTGAGGACGTCGGTCGGATCACCGACCACGACCGAGATGTGCCCGTTGTCGCGCCGCTCGGGAAGGAATTGATAGCGAATCATCAGCTCGAGCGGAATGTCGCGGAACAACTGATGATCGATCTGGAAGTGCTCCAGGTTCACGTAGGGGAAACCGTACTGATCGGCGAGCCGCTGGGCACGCGCCGCCTCACCCGTCGGGTCGAGGTTTTTGTACATCGAGCGAGGATCAGTAGTCATCGTTTATTGCTGCCCTACGCTGGTGAGCTGGAACAGCGGAAGATAGAAAGCGTACAAAAGCGTGGCAATCACCAGGCCCATGAAGACAAGAATGAGTGGCTCGATAGCGGCCACCAACCTCTGCAATCTAGCCTCGATTTCCTCATCGTAGAACTCGCTGACGTTAGCCAGCATTTCCGTCAGTGCACCGGTCGATTCGCCTACCTTGATCATCTCCACCGCCAGGTCGCTAACGACACCGGTGGCCTCCAGAGACCGCCAAAGCGGCTCCCCCTCCCGCACCTGCTGGACAATCGCAAAAACCTTGGTCGAGACGTCCTGATTTGCGATCGACTGCGATGCGATTTCGATCGCAGGAACCATGGGCGTCCCGCCGCTCAAAAGCGTGCCGAGGGACTGCGTGAACTGCATCATGGCGAAGCGGTGCATAACCGGGCCTACAAATGGAAGCTTCAGCTTGAATCGGTCCCAAATCACCCGACCGCCGGTCGCGATCCACTGCCGTGCCAGAAGGATGAGGACGATGGCGATGATGAGCACAATGAGAAGATGGTCGGTCAGGCCGTTCGAGATAGCGATCATGACGCGGGTGAAGGCGGGCAGATCCGCATCGAAGCCGCGGTAGAACTCCGCAAACTTCGGGATGACCTTGGTGAGCATGAGGAACACCATCGCGACCATCATCGTGACGAGAACCGTCGGGTAGATGAGTGCGGTGATGACCTTCTTGCGCAGCGCCACGATCATCTTCTGGTACTTCAAAAAGCGGCGAAGTACGCCTTCCAGATCGCCGGATCTTTCGCCTGCCCGCAGTGACGTCGAGTAGATCGGCGGAAATACGTTTCCGTAACTCGCGAACGCGTCGGAGAGCGACACGCCCGATTTCAATTTGTCGCGAATGTCGGTGAGGATTTCGCGGAACCGCGTGTCCTTCTGGCGCTCGAGCATGATGTCGAACGACTGCAGGATCGGCAGGCCCGCCTTCACGAGCGCCAGCAGCTCCTGATTGAACAGAAGAAACCGCTCGGTCGAAACCGCTTTGCGCGATCGCGGCAAAAAATCGCGCAGCGACAACGCGCCGCGCTTGGCAGCGAAGACGTGCATGCCCTGCTGCCGCAGCTCGTCTTCGGCGGCCCGCGCCGAGGAGGCCTGAACGTGGCGATCCGTAATCTGCCCGTCGGGCGTTCCCACCCTGATAATGAATTCCGGCATGTCTCTCTCTTCGACGGCCGAAGACACTCGGCCGTTCCGATATCGTGCCCGACTTCCGCTCTACCGCGGCGGCCGGTAGGGGGTCGGGTTGGTCGGCGGGGGCGGCGGTGGCAACGAGTACGGCCGCGGCATCGTCGATGGCTGGACGGTCGGAATCACCGTCTGAGTGTTTTGCTGCAGGTAGGGCGAAGCGGGAGCCGGGTTGCTCGGCCCCAACACTACCGGTGTTGTCTGAACATCCGTCGAGCCGATCGTGAAATGACCTGTTCCTGCGATCACACGAAGGCTATCGTTGTCGATGACCCTGCTGCTGTGCATCGTCATCGACGCGCGCGTCGCGACAGTGATTTTCGCGGCGCGAACGAGGACTGAGTCGTTGGGGTTGACAGTCAGGTCGGTGACGAGTGCGCCGCGCATTTGCGGTATATCCGCGCCGAACAGCGGAATGCTCGCCAGAAGAATTCCGATTGTGAAAACGGCTGTGCGTCTCATATTCGTCTCGCGATTCAACGGACCAGTCGTTGTGCTGATTCCAATTTTAGTTTGACCACGTCTTGCCGCTCAAACCGTAAAAGCGGATGCGGATCCGACCGCCGGCCCCGGAGCATCGCACCATGGCGGCGGCCGAAACTCCATCCGTTAAATAGATTGTACCCGGGGTGCAGGCGCCGTAGTAGGAGAACGAGCAAAGATTCGATTGGCCGAACTGAACAGGGCGGGCGCCGGCCGGGAAAGGGCGGTTGGTGTCGGGATCGACGATCCCAGAGGGCGGAAAGCCAACCTGGGCGCTGCCCGGCTCGAACAGCGGCTTCGGGCCTTCAATTAATTTGTCGATGCCGCGTTTGATCTCCTCTGAGTAGATGCCGTTCCCGTTGCCATCCTCGTAGACCGAGTAGAACCACTGGTCTCCGACATTAAAGAACCGCACGCCACAATGTGATCCGCGACTGACGCTGCTCGAATTCGCCTTCATCAACAAGTGGCGGACGCCGCCGGCGGCGGCGCGCAGCCCGGTTCGACGGCGAACTGACTGCATGGCGAACGACGAGATTGTCAGGAAAAGGCCGGCGATCGCGAGAACGACGACCACCTCGAGCAATGAGACTCCACGTTGTCGCATCATGGCGACTGGAGTCATTCACGGCGCGACCCATGCCGGTCGGTCTCACTATGTAACTGTCACGCAAGGTTTTATGGAGATTAGCGCGTGCTCGAGGGCGTAAAAAATTATTGCGGCGGCGTCCCGAGCGTGCGCTGGGCGTCGGCGAGCTCTTTTTGAATCTGCGCCAGACGCTTCGCAATGTAGTCGTCGTTGCCCTCTTCGCTGTAGGGCTGGTCGCCCTGGTCGTTCAACTTGTCGCGCTCCCCTTTGAGCGTCGTGATTCTCTTTTGCAGCTTCTCGCGGTCGGCCGGCGAGAGCGTTGAGGTGATGCCCTTCGGAGCCGAGGCCGGCGGCGCCTTGGGCAGCGGCGGAAGGTCGACAACCGGCTGGCCCATCGTGATGTGGCCGGTCGTCGATTTCACGGTTTCGTTATCAATGACGACGTGGTTCTTGCCGGCGACGTGCTTGCGCTTCGCGGCCCCAATTTTCGCGGCTTTGACGAGCGGCGAATCTTCGGCGAGAAGACTCGCCGCACAAAGAACGCCGATCGCGAGAGTCGCGATTCTCTTCATGATGAAAATCGCAACGGCCGTCGACTTTGGATGATTCCAGTATCATCGATGCGTGGCAACCAAGGCGCGTGTCGGGAGCGTGAGTCTGCTGCTCTTCGGCTCCGGCGCGTGCGCCCTCATTTACCAAACCGTCTGGCTTCGGCAATTCCGGCTGATCTTCGGGGCGTCGACCGCGGCGTCCGCGGCCGTGCTCGCCATCTTCATGGGCGGACTCGGTTTTGGCGGGATCTACATCGGCAAACGCGTTGATCGCGTTGCCAATCCCCTCGCGATCTACGGATTTCTCGAGGTCGGCGTCGCGATTTTCGCCGGCCTCACGCCGATTCTTTTCTGGATCGTCCGGCATCTCTACCTCGCCACCGGCGGCTCCTTCGTCCTCGGACAATTCGTCGCGACGGTCATTCGATTGCTGCTGTCGGTTGCCGTCCTGGCAATTCCGACGATATTGATGGGAGGCAC
The DNA here is from genome assembly GCA_003222375.1 of Acidobacteriota bacterium. Lineage (GTDB taxonomy): Bacteria > Acidobacteriota > Thermoanaerobaculia > Gp7-AA8 > Gp7-AA8 > Gp7-AA10. Next base: position 6,430 of record QHVX01000062.1, on the reverse strand, counting down.
GTTGCCGGCGGCGTCGCGCGCGGTTGAACACTCCGGCGATGCGGGGCGCCTCGGTGTTTCGGTTCTTTATGCATTCAACACGCTCGGAGCGGTTACGGGAGCCATCTTCTCCACCTTTTATCTGCTGGAGACGTTCGGCAATCTGAAGGCGCTGATCGCTGCCGCGCTACTCAACGCAATGATCGGCTTGGCGGCGATCGCGTATTCGAATCGATTTGTCTCCGAGCCGGAAGCAGCGAGCCGTCCGGCAGTCGTGGCGGCAGTCGCTCCCCCTCGACTGGTGTACGCGGCCGCTGCCGTCGTGGGGTTTGCGTTTTTTCTGATGGAGCTCGTCTGGTACCGAATGCTTGCGCCGCTTCTCGGCGGAACGACGTACACGTTCGGATTGATTCTGGCCGTGGCGCTCGCAGGAATCGGAAGCGGCAGCTTCGTTTACGCGCTCGTTCGCAGCGCGCGTGCAACTGTCGGGGCGTTCGCGACTCTCTGCGCGATCGAGGCCATCACGATGGCGATTCCGTTCGCGCTCGGCGATCGCCTCGCGTCGCTGGCGCTTCTCCTCCGTCCCCTCGGCGCCTTCGGTTTCTCCGGCTTCGTCCTTGGATGGCTCATCGTGACGATGGTCGTCATTTTTCTTCCGGCCTTCATCGCCGGCGCGCAGTTTCCGCTGCTCATTTCCCTTCTCGGCGAAGGACGCGAGGATGTCGGGCGCGACGTCGGTACCACGTATCTGTGGAACACGGTCGGAGCGATTGCGGGCGCGATCGTGGGCGGTTTCGGCGCGCTGCCCCTGCTGACCGCGCCCGGCGCGTGGCGGGCGGCCGTCGTCATTCTGGGCGCCCTCGTTTTCGCGATGCTCGCATGGACTCGGCGGGCGCGACTTGCGATCGTCGCAGTCGTGATGGCGGTCGGTGCGATCGCGCTTCTTTTCGCGAAAGGACCGACCCCATTCTGGAGACACTCACCGATCGGAGCAGGCCGCGTCGAGTTGAGCAAGTGGAGCCCCAACGCGCTGATCGACTTTCAGCACACGCGGCGTCGCACGACGTTGTGGGAGAGCGAGGGGATCGAGAGCAGCGTGTCGGTTGCCAATGCCGATGGCTACGCGTTCATCGTCAACGGAAAGAGCGACGGGCATGCGCGTTTCGATGCCGGTACGCAGATCATGGGCGGCATCCTGCCTGCGCTGCTGCATCCCAATCCGAAACGCGCGGCAGTGGTCGGCCTCGGCACCGGAACGACGGCCGGCTGGCTGGCGGCAGTGCCGTATGTGGCTGAGATGTGCTCGCCCGTGAATCGCGATGTGCTCACGAATACGAAATCGAAAGTCCTCATCGGCGACGGCCGTGAATTTCTACTCGGCCGCGGCCCGCGATTCGATATCGTCTCCTCGGAGCCATCCAATCCTTACCGCGCCGGCATCGCGAATCTCTTCACGACCGAGTTCTACGAGGCGGTGAAGTCGCGGCTGAATCGTGACGGAATTTTCGTGCAGTTTCTGCAGGCATACGAAGTCGACGCCCCGACCATCCGCACGATCTACGCGACGATCACCGGAGTTTTTCCGGAAGTCGAAACGTGGCAGACCTCGGGCGGAGATTTGCTGCTGGTCGGGTCGCAAATGCCGATCGCGCATCGATGGCAGGCGATCGAGCAGAAGCTGGGCACCGACCCGTTTCGCAGCGGCGTGCGCGACGGGTGGGCGGTCACCGACGTCGCAGGTGTGTACGCTCGATATGTGTGCGGGACAGAGACGGCCAGGCGACTCGCTGTCGGTGCGCGGTTGAATACTGATGATCGTCCGCTGGTCGAATACGCCTTCGCGCGCACCTTGGGCACCGCCGGCGCGTTTGACATCGCGGATCTTCGCGCGTTCGCACGTACGCGGGCCGATGATCTGCCGCAGGCGATTCGAGCTGTACCCGATGCGCAGCAAATCGAATCGGAGCGTCTCACCATCGGCATCATCCACGACGCGAAGATCGATCTGCACGCGCTGCTGCCGGCCGATGTGCGCATGCGCGGCATCGCTGAGATTCGTTACATGGAAGGTGGATACGCCGACGCTTGGACGATGTGGCAGGGTCAGAAAAATCCCCCGCGGACTCCGCTCGAAATTTTCACCTACGTCGAGCCGCTGGCCGAGCGCGGAGACGAATCCGCAATTCCCTACATCAATGGGCTCCATGATGAATTTCCCATCGAAGCGGAAGTCCTGCTGGCGCGATTGCGATGGCGAAAAGGACGGCTCGACCAGGGTGTCGCGATCCTGGCTGCCGCATTCGAGAAATATCGATCGAACCCCTGGCCCGTTCCGGTGATCATGCGCCACGCGATCGGCCTGGCCGTCGACATGGCGCGCGATCCCGGTTTCGTCCCGGTCGGCGCTCCGCTCTACAGCGCGCTCTCGGAGCCATTCGCGATCGAGATGCTCAACGAGCAGCGGAAGTCGGCGCTCTTATTTGTCGCGGAGCGACTTAGCGGAGGTTCATGCACGAGCGAATTTCTCGGCGCGATCAAATCGTATGAACCGAATGTTCCGTGGCAGCAGGTCTATCTCAACTTGCGGGCGCGCTGTTATCGCGAGACGAGCGATCCGATGGCGGGGCGAGCGCAGCGCGACCTGGAAAATTTCCGGCGCGGCGAGCCCAAATTTCTCGAAGAGCTCACCGCGCCGGCAGGTGAAGAAACTATCGGTCGGTCTCTACCGAAGTGACCATGACACGCGGGAATCCGGAGAGCCGGATGCCGCGAGACAGCGATTCGTCGTACCACAGGTTCGGCGTACCTTTGGTGTTGACGCTGCCACCGACAAGCACCGAGCCGTAATAGTCGGCGTTGCCGGTCGAGTTGAACTGACCTTCGACGTACAGCACGCCATCTGTCGCGGGTGGCAGCGACACCAGCCCGCCGTCAAGATCGTAGGCGTTCGAAGTGCAATCCGTCGGCGGCGAATTGGACATGCACGTCACGGGCGTTCCAGTTCGCGTGCCATCGGTTGTCTTCTTCGGCTTGCGCATCGTTGCCGTCGGCGTCGACGCGGGATCAAACCAGCCGAACTGAATCCCCAGCGTGTTCGAGGTGTACTTGATGTTCAAGTACGGCTCGTGCGGCTCCGAGCAGTCGCAGCCGGCGCAGGAGTTGTCGCCCGGCTTGCAACCTGGTGTGTAAGCAACCGGGAAGTATCCGGTATAGCTCGAGTTCGGATTGGCGGTGTCGGCGGGATCGTGCACCGTTCGTGGCGCAACGAACACGTCGAATACTCCGTTCGGAGTGCCGCCACCGATGCCGCCGGTGTTGCTCCACGGAAGATCCTGATAGTCCCATTGACGATTTGCCGCGCCTTCGACGATCGGCACACCGGCAGCGTCGCGAACGAAATCCCCGGTCGGACTGCTCAGGTCGACCTGACGATAGCCGATGTCCATGTACGGTTCGCCAGGCTCGTTGAAATTGCCCGTCGGCCCCGAAAGGCCTGTCGTGTTGAAATCGGCGTTGAGATAGATGAAGCTTCCCATGTATGCGCCGCCGCCGTTGATACTGACTCCGGGCGCAAGAATCCCAGGTTGGCCGTTCTGCGGGTTCTGAGCGTTCTGCGTTTCGAAGAAATAGAACCCAGGCTGTGAGGACGCCCACTGGCGGAACGTCTGCGTCGCTACGCCGTCCGTGTACTGATCAGCCGTGACCCAGCGAAGGTACTTGACTCCTTGTTCGTTGCTGGCGGCAACCGCAGCAGACTTCCAGAAATCGTAGTTGATGATCGGGAAGATCAACTGCTTGAAATTCGGATACTGGTCGAAATTCTGGAACTGGAAGTGCCATGTTCCACCCACCTGACCCGGTCCGAGTGGCGCAACGCTTTGGTTCGGATTCGCAGGATTGAACGGCCACGGTTGCGAATTTCCGTTCGGAGCGCCGGCATCGTTCTGAGCGGTGCGCGCCTGGAACCATGGATCATCAACGGTGATGTTTCCGCGTGATATGAAATACAGCCAGGGCTGGGAATCGAGTCCCACCGTGGGAAGAGGATAGGCGGTCGAAGCGCGCTCAGTGTAGGTCACGCCGTTTAGACTGATCGTGCCGCCGACCGCTGTTGGCCACAGCGGACGACCACCCTGACCGTCAGGCTCATTGGGGCCGGTGTTACCGGGAGCCACCGGAAAAACAGTGATGGTGTACTCGTGTGGCCGGAGTTGGGGGTTTGCAGCGACGGTCGCCGGCAGCGGACGCACGACGGCACCGACGCGATAAACAGTATTCGGCGACCACAGCCACGATGAATCGTAACCGCGGTTGAAGTGGATGCGCTCGTAGGCGTTGAACCACGGTACGGTGCTGTAATCCTTTTTGAGATCGAGCGACTGTTGCGAGCTGACCAGTCCCCAATGGACGTTGAAGTTACCGTTGGTTGCCAGCGAAGTCGCCGATTGCAGCGGGCCGCCGGGAGTCGGCAACGGAAATTGGGAAACGACGATGCGGCACTCCGCGAGTGCAATCGATCGCCGGGTCGCGGCGGTGGAGGGCTGATCGAACTTCTCGGCGCGCACCATGATGGTGCACACGCCGTAGCGCGTTCCGGCCTGGTAGAAGCGCGGCGGCGTCGGGGAGCTGGCACTCCAGCCGACGATCGGCGGCGCGAAGAGCTTGATGGCCGTGATCTCGCCGGCAGGGCGGGCGTCGGTCGTGCTCTCAGGGCCCAGCAGCTTGGTGTTGAAAGTATCGAGGAAAGTTTGCCCGGCCGCGGTCGTGCGGTCGATCGTGAGGTCAGCGCTGTCTTCGAAGCCGAAAAACTTGTCCTTGTCGGCCGGACCAAACGGTAAATCGCAAAAGAGGCTGCCGGCGTCGGGCTTGTAGAAAGTAGTCGACGATCCGCTGTCTCGAGCGATCTTGAATGTGTTCGTGGCCACATCATTTACGGGCATCAAGCCGAGGCCTGTGCCACCGGTCTGCATCTGAGTCGGGTTTTGAAACCATTGCACGACAAGGCGTGCCCCGGTCTCTGCCAGAGCGACGGCCTGAGTGTGGTTCCTCTCATTGACCGAGATGGCACTTTCGGTCTC
>QHVX01000062.1:0-1349 GCA_003222375.1 Acidobacteriota bacterium | reverse complement strand
TCTGGTGGTGGATCGAAATACTCTGCTCATTCGTCGCATGTTGACCTCTAGTTGCACGCATTCGGGTTGCCCGGACCAACGCTCGGGATGATCCGGCACTTGAAGGTAAAGTCATTCACGGTCAAACCTTGGGTAGGCGTCTGATATCTGACGCAAAGTTCGTTGATCACCGACGGCGTGATATTCGCCGGGTTGCCGTTCGTCTTCGCCATGTTGATCAGCAAGGTCTCGGTGCCGTTCGCCGGCACCGTGAGGTCGCCGGCTGTACAGCCACCGCTGCCGATGCAGTTACCCGGCGTCGGGAACAGCGTCACCGTGAAATTGCCACTGAGGATGCCTGGTCCCGGAGCGGTCGCGCCGCTCGGGAACTGCACCGTGTTCCACGTGATGCGGTTTGGCTGGGTCCAGTTGAAGTCGAGCTCGCGCAGCGTCAGAGGTTCTGCCCCGGCGTTCTTCACACTGAGCTTCAATTGATAGATGGTGGCCGTATTCACCAGGATCGAGGGCTGCTGCTGGATCGATGTGAGCGAGCAGGCAGGTGTCGGCTGCTGCGTGATGTAGCGGACGAGCTGCTCGGTGCACGGCGGGAACGCAGTATCCGTGATCGTATACGTCACGGAATACGGCGTACCTGGAACGAGGTCAAGCCAGGTAAAGTTCGCCGGCGACGTAGTCGAAACGTAGGTCGCGACCGGAATGCCGGATGGATCGACAACCGTCATGCTCGTGGTCGCGAGTGTGACTCCGAGCGGCGGCTGCACCTGAATGGTGTCGCCGGCATTCATGATCCACGCGGACGCCGGTGTCAGGCCGTCGCCCAGCGTGGCGCCGGTTTCGACGATGACCGATCCGCTGAACGTGCATGGCGGCGGGAAGTCGATCGGCAGGGTATAGCCACCCGACGGACACGGATTCGGCTGGGTCGCGCGGACGCGATACTTGTACGTGTAGTTGATGAACGTGATCGGATTGTGCATCGGAGCGTTGTCGACGAACGTCACATAACTGCCCACCATCTGCAGAGCGTTGGTGAGCGTTTGCACGACGACGCCTCCGGGCACCGGCACGCCGAGCTCGTAGGCCGTGCGTTCGATGTCGTAGCTGTCGATCGCCAGGTTCGCACCAGCCGTATCTTGAGTGACCTTGACCCAGCGCAGGTTGATCGGATCGCAAACGTTCATCCCCGCGTTGCAAGCGCTGTTGGTCAAGCCGGTCTGGGGCGGGGTTGGAGCGAGCGGAGCCACCTCGAGGTTGAGCGGAACTCGCGGCACGCCGGTGCTTCCGCTGATACCCTGGGCGCCGTTGCTCGTGTTAGGCGGCTGCACATTGCTGATGGCGTCGGAGACGTT
>QHVX01000393.1 GCA_003222375.1 Acidobacteriota bacterium | reverse complement strand
ACCGAATAGATGGCCAGCGTCATGTCCTCCCCTTCCATCAGGATCGCGTGGACCGCGATCAACAGATCGAGGATGGTGAGCAGCAGCCACCACATCACCAGCAGCTTGGTCATGCCGACCATCAGCGCGATCCATACGAAGAACAGATTCGCAAAGATGTTCATCGCCGGCCAGACCAGGCCTTCGAAAATCATGTACCACAGCGACAGCGGCGTCGTGATGTTGCCGTTCGAGCGCCTGAGAAGCCCCTTCTGCTTGCGCAGCGCCTGCAGCACGCCGCGGGTCCAGCGATAGCGCTGCTTGATGATGTCCAGCAGTCCCTCCGGCGCCTCGGTGTAGGCCACCGCTTTCGGCTCGTAGGTGATCTTCCAGCCATCGGCGAGGATCTTCACCGTCATGTCGAAGTCCTCGGCGAATGTGTCGCTGTCGTAGCCGCCCGTCCCTTCGATCGCCGTGCGCCTGAAAACGCCCATCGGGCCCGGCACAACGTTGACCGTGCGCCAGTACGCCTGCGCGTTGCGGACGATGTTGAGGCCTTCGATGTATTCGAGCGCCTGCAGCTTCGTCCAGATGTTGTGTCGATTGATGACCTTCACGTTGCCGGCAACTGCGCCGACGCTCGGATCCTCGAAGTGATAGACGGCATACCGCAGCGCCTCCGGAGTCAGGCGCGAGTCGCTGTCCATGCAGACCACGAGCTGCGCCTTCGAACGGCGGATGCCGTAGTTCAGCGCGTCGGCCTTGCCACTGTTTTCCTTGCGATAGACGGAGACGCGGACACCGTAGTGGTTGCCCTCGAACTCCTTCATCTTTTCGTAAGTGCCGTCGGTGGATCCGTCGTCGACCGCGATGATCTCGTAGTACGGATAGCGCAGCTCGAGCAGCGACGACAGCGAGGACTGAATGACTTCCCCCTCGTTGTACGCCGGTACGATGATCGAGACGAACGGATAGTTCTCCGGAATCTCCTGATGTGCCAGCTCGCGCGCGTGCAGGTAGCTGAACCAGACCAGCATGAAGTGACGCAGCAGGAGGACCAACAGGAACGTGCCCAGCGTCACCATGAGGGCGGTGACGAAGATCGGTCCCAATCGCTGCGGATAACGGAACAGGAACACGGTCGCGATGACCACCAGCGCGATGATCGCGATGGAGATCAATAACTGCGTGATCGGACGCAGTGGTTTCTTCCCGATCATCTTTGTTTCGGGGTTCGTCGATTTGACGTCTTCGTTAGCCATTTAGTGGGTCTCCGGCGGGACGACCGGTGAGCCAGTGAGCACCCGGTTATCGAAGTAGTAAGGGTTGCGCTGTCCGCGTTCGCCGCGTGAGAAAAGCCGCTTGGCTCGCACGCCGACGAACCAGTGCCGCTGCCAGTAATTCACGAATTCATCGGGCCCACTGCCGACGAGACCCTGCAGCCGCCCGCTCTTGCCATACCCGTAGTTCCCGACCAGATCGAACGCGTCGGTGATCGGCACGGTGACTGTGCCGTCATACGCGCGGAGATCGGAGTTGAAGCTTCCTTCGTAGGCCTTGCCGGCTTTGAAGGAGAGAGACCAATTCAGCCCGTTGCGCAGGTTCTGTCCGACCTGCACGACGCCGGCGAGTGATTTGTAGTCGTCCGGCGACCAGTAGCGGTTCGTTCTGAAGTCGTAGGAGAGGAGGTGTCCCTCTTCCTTGATCGCCAGGAACGGTGCGCTGAGGATCTGGAAGCTGACCACCTCGTGCGCGCCCAAACGTTTGTTGTCGTCGGAGATGAAGCCGTAAGTCGCGTCGCCCAGCGCGGACCAGCGACCGCCATTTGTCCAATCGACATGCGAGCGGAGATCGTTGATGGTCAGCGGATGCGCGAGCGTCAGACCCTGCGAAGCGGGCGCGTTGGTCAGCGACTCGAGCGTGAAGACGTCGTAGACCAGGTCGTAGTGATTCACGTCGAACGCGACGCGCGTCATGATGTTAGGCCGATACTCCGCGCCGATGCCCAGGAACGGGCGCGTGCCGAGTCCGTGATCGTAGAAATTCAACCCGACATTGGCGCGGGCCAGCCATCGATCGCTGTAACGATAGGCGCCGCCGGCGTTGATCTCGTTCGCGTAAACCTCTTCGTCGAGGTGTTCGAACTCGTGCCGGCCAATGCCGAGGTCAAAGGCGGTGCGGTTGGAGGTCCAGTGCTCGGCGTTCAGATCGACGCGCTTGAGTGTGAAATCGTTCGAATCGGTGAAGTACGAAAGACGAGCGTCGAGCGACGACGTTGGACGCGAACGTCGAACGAGGTCGAGCTCCTGCCGCGCGGGCAGATATCCGGGATCGAGTGCCAGCGCGCGATTCTGTTGGGTGAGCGCGGCATCGTTCCATCCGTACCACCGGTAGATCTGGCCGAGGTTGTAGTAGGCGCGGGCC
>QHVX01000392.1:3906-5367 GCA_003222375.1 Acidobacteriota bacterium | reverse complement strand
ACCAGCGTCGGCATCAGCATCTATCCGAACGACGGCACCGATCCGGAGACGCTCGTGCGCAACGCCGACACCGCGATGTATCGCGCCAAGGACCAGGGCCGCGACAACTACCAGCTCTACGCGCCGGCAATGAACGCGCGCGCTCTCGAGCGTCTGGCGCTCGAGAACATGTTGCGCAAGGCGCTCAGTCATCGCGATTTCGTTCTCTTCTACCAGCCGGTGGTCGAGATCACCACCAAGAACATCGTCGGTCTCGAAGCGCTGATCCGATGGAAGCATCCGGAGCTCGGCCTGCTGTCTCCCGCCCACTTCATCTCGGCCGCCGAAAGCTCGGGACTCATCATCCCGATCGGTGACTGGGTCCTTCGCACCGCCTGCAAGCAGACGAAGTTGTGGCAGAAGAGAATCGATTCGGATCTGACCGTGGCGGTGAACCTCTCGGCGCGTCAGTTTCAACAGCCGAATCTGACCGAGGAGATTGCGGAGGTGCTCGAGGAGACCGGACTCGAAGCGAAGTATCTCGAGCTCGAGATCACCGAGAGCAACGCCATGCAGAACGCGGACAACACGATCTACACCCTTCGCGAGCTCAAAGCGCTTGGCGTACGCATTTCAATGGATGATTTTGGTACAGGATATTCATCACTAAATTATCTGAAGCGATTTCCGATCGATACGCTCAAGCTCGATCAGTCGTTCGTCCGCGAGATCACGTCCAATCCGACCGACGCCGCGATCGCGACGGCTGTCATCGCGATGGCGCACAGCCTCGACCTCAAAGTCATCGGCGAAGGCGTCGAGAAGGAAGATCAATTCCAGTTTCTGCAGAGCCAGCGGTGCGATTACATCCAGGGTTACCTCTTCAGCCCTCCGATGGCCGTCGAAAAGATCGAGGAGTACATGGTCGCGCGAAAAGCGATGACCGGCTAAAACGTCATTGCTTGCCGATTGGGCCGGGTGGATTGATATTCGGAGCGCCCGGCACCGCCAGCTCCGACCACGCATCGCCCGAGATGTTGTCGACCGTCGATCCGTAAGCAATCCAGGAATTCGATCGCGTCGCCTCGGGCGTGCCATTTGCGATCAGGATTTCGAGACCGAAAACGCTGCCGACTGCGACCTGCTGCATCGACATCGGAGGGACGGTCACCGGAAATGCAACCGGAAGCGGTGAGAATGGAAAAATGATCGACAGCGTCTGAGCGTTCTTCGGATCGAGATTCACAAAACCGATGTTGACACGGTAATTGCCGCCCTGACCATTGAATGAAAAGACCGCAGCATCGGGCGTGTTGATCGCGCTGGTGGGAATCGCGGGAAGACTTTGCGAAGTCGTACCGCCGGTCGCGGCCTGGGGACTCCAGATCCGGGAGCTGGCGTACAGGGCCGCGGTCGGATCGAAGTCCCCCGTGCTCGTAACCCCTGTGACGACTATGGCGCCGAGGCCCGATTGGCCGAGAT
>QHVX01000392.1:0-3859 GCA_003222375.1 Acidobacteriota bacterium | reverse complement strand
TCGCGCCCTGCGGCAACCATTGCAGACGCACAACCTGATCGTGCGATGCAAAGTTGCCAAGGGTGATGTCTGAGCGAAAAAACGTTCCATTTGCTCCAGGCGTACTTCCCGCGGCCGGAATCAACAGTTGCGGTGCCGACGCAGTCGGTTGAACCACAGCCGCCAAGGCAGACGTGCAGATGAGAGTCGCAAGTGCGAAGAACCGTTTCATCGAATCGAGGCAATGCTTAAAACGTGCGCAAAACCGCGCGCACGGGACTCGCGTCCGCGCCGCGAAGGCGCAGCGGCGGGGCGATCAGCTCGTATTCACCTTCCTCGACGTGATCGAGGACCAGACCCTCCAGCATTGCCATGTCGTTCCGCGCGAACGCCTGATGCGCCTCGAGGTCTTTTGATTCGAACGGATCGACTGACGGCGTGTCGATGCCGATGAGCATGACGCCGTGTTGATAGAAATCGTCGATCAGCGCCGGCGAAAGGCTCGCGAAGTCGTTGTTCCACCTGCGCGGATCGGGAAATGTTCCGGTGCGCAGCAACACCCGCGGCGCGGAGACGACTTTGCCGTTCAGATGATCCGGCGCGATGCGCTCTCCTCTTCGCACCCGAATGTGCAACACGACGCAGCGGCCGATGTAGTAGTCGAGCCGCCGCGAGGCGATGTCGATGCCGTCCGTGACGTAGTGGGAGGGCGCATCGGCGTGCGCTCCGACATGCACCGACGTCCGAATATCCGACAGAGTGAGGTTCGCGCCGGCATGCATGTCGACGTTCACGGTTTGCACAAAGGGCGTGTCGCCGGGCCACACGTTGATCGATTCGTCGACCAGAGGACTGATATCGATCAACATTCGGCCGTCATCCTGAGCGAAGCGAAGGATCTCAAATTAGGATCGTCCTTGCACGTTGAGATCCTTCGCCGTCTTCGCGGCTCAGGATCATCGCCGCCTAAACAGCGGCGATGACCTTCAGCTCCACGGCGATCGGCGTCGGGAGCGATTCCACGCCGACAGTCGTCCGGGTCGGCTGCACCTCGCCAAAATACTCCGCGTAAATGCGATTGAACGCGTCGAAATCGCCTTTGATATCAGTGAGGTAGACCGTGACGTCGAGGACCTTCTCGAGCGAGCTTCCGGCGTCCTCGAGAATTGCCTTGACGTTTTCGATCGCTGCACGTGTTTGCACTTCAATGTCGTGCGCGATGACGCTGCCCGCGCCGTCGCGAATGAGTCCCGGAATCTCGCCGCTGCCCGGCCGGCGCGGCCCGATGCCGGAGAGAAACAGCAGGCTGCCGACTTTCTTCGCGTGCGGGTATGGTCCGACCGGCGGCGGCGCATTTGGACTGAGGATGGTCGCTATGTCATCCCGAGCGTCAGCGAGGGATCCGGGCGGAGGGGCGTCGCGAAAAATTTCGCGCCTCGCGCCGCCCGTTTCCCCAGGCCCCTCGCTGACGCTCGGGGTGACAGACGAATCAAGCACGTTGTGCGTCTCGAGTCCCGTCCCCTGCTCCGCGACCGCGACCGCTGGTCCTTCATCGAATTCTTTTTCAAACTCGATCTGTTTCCTGGGCGCCGGCGTCAGCTCGACGATCGCGCATCCGGTGCCCCACACCGGCTGATAGTCGCGCACTGCGCCGTCGTAGCGATTGTTCTCCCCCATCAACGCTGCCAGCCACCAGATTGCCTTGAAGCCCATGTCGGCATTGGCTTCGCGGCCGAATTCGCGTGCGACCTGCGCCACGTCTTCGAGGCGGCCTTCGCCAAGCATCTCGAGGATCTTGCGATTCCATTCGTCATCTTTGACCGAGGAAATCTTGTCGCGCGCAGGATCGATGTCGGCGACGTCGTATCGATTGGAGAGATTTGTCACGCAGATGACGATCGTCTTCTTGCCATAGCGATCGATCGCCTCACGCGCGATGCGGCCCAGGGCGCGGGTTTCATCGCGCTCCGCGTAGATGTTGCACGAGACGACTGAGGCGCGAATCCTGTTCTGAGGATTCAGAAGTTTCAGCGCGACCACGGTTCCCGGATCGATCGGAAAGCCGTGGTAGTTCACGGTCGCGGCCTGCATACCGGCTTCTTTCGCGAGCGTGCAATAGAGTTTTCCGAACTCGGGATCGACTCTGAACTCGTACGGGATTTCGCCGAACTGGTACCAGTTCTGATCGACCAGGACCCATTTCGGATTCGGATCGACCTGCATGAGATGTCCGATGACCGAAAACCACTGCGTCGAATAGAGCAGCAGAAGCTCGGCATCCGATTGCTCGATCTGGCGGCCGAGTTCCTCGTATGTTTTTTTGAGCGAAGCCCAGCCGCGGTTCCGGTCGGCCGCCAGAAGAATGTGCGGCTGGCCCGGAACAATGTAGGCCTTCTGAATGAGCATCAATGAATGTAGGCCGATTCGGCGGGGCTGGCGTTCTTGCGCGAATGGACGATGGAGGTTGCCAGGATGACACGCCGTCCGATCTCTTCCCACTGTTTCATGCGGACGAGATCAGGCACAGCCAGGAAGACGCCGAGGTTGACGGCGACACAGCCGGCGTCGAGATAGCCTTCGATTGCATCGAGTGTGACCGGCCCGCCGGCGAGCAGCGGCACATCGCGAATCGGTCCGCGCAGCGCACGAATGTAATCGGGGCCGCCGAGCGCTCGAATCACTTCTGTCGCCGTCGCTGCGCCCGCGATCACCAGCATGTCGTTCTCGTTTGCGTACTCGATCACTCGCACGTCAGTGTGCGGCGACACGATCACCTCGGCTCCTGCGCGCCGCGCCATCGCCGCGTCGTTCGAGCTGCGAACCGTTCCGGCGGCGATCGTCACGTCATCGCCGGCATAGCGTTTCGTAATCGTTGCGATGAGATCGAACGCGTCGGGAGTGGTCAGCGTGATCTCGAGAATCCGGATGCCGTGCTTCGCGTACGCGTCGGCGACCTGCGACGCGTCGTCGGCGCTGTCTTCCCGGACGACGCCGACGATCTGCTGGCTGCAAATTTTGGCCATCAGTTCTTTTCGAGGCATGCGTGGATTCTAAACCACCTGCTATGCTTATCGGCCCGGCTGGAGGAAGCATGGTCCTGGTCAACAAGGCGATCAACGAGGTCACCGTCAAGCTCGTCTACTACGGGCCCGGCTTGTGCGGCAAAACGACGAACCTCGAGAAGATCTACGGGAATCCGAAGCTCGAGAACAAGGGCAAGATGATTTCCATGGCCACCGAGACCGATCGCACGCTGTTCTTCGACTTCATGCCGATGGAGCTCGGCACGATCGGCGGTCAGAAGGTCCGCGTCCAGCTCTACACCGTTCCGGGACAGGTCTTCTACGACGCGACGCGCAAGCTCGTGCTTCGCGGCGCGGACGGCGTGGTCTTCGTCGCCGACTCCCAAGATTCGATGAGGGATTCCAATCTGCAAAGCCTCGACAATCTGAAAACGAACTTGCGCCTCAATCGGCTCGATCCCGAAAAAGTCGCGCTGGTGTTTCAGTACAACAAACGCGATTTGCCCAACGTCGCGTCGATCGAAGAGATGAACGAATATCTCGAGCCCGGCACTGCACCGGTCGTCGAAGCGGCCGCGATCAATGGCACCGGCGTCACAGCCACGCTTCGCGCCGCAGTGGCGCGCATCCTCGACAATCTCAAAAACAACGTCGACACGACGCTACGAGAGGAGCCTGAGCTCGCTGCACCGGACATGAGCGCGAAGTCGGGCGTTACCAGCTCCTCCGCCGGTATGCCGAAGTTGTCGATGAAAACCAACGAAGCGCCCGCGCCGCCGGCACAGCAGCCGACCTTCGTAAATCCTGCTGCATCACTTGAAGACGATCCTTTCGGCGGCGTCGCAGTGGCCGAGCCG
>QHVX01000390.1 GCA_003222375.1 Acidobacteriota bacterium | reverse complement strand
CAGGATGGAACGATCTTCGTGGGCCAGGATTGGATTCCCGATCGTGACGTTCCAAAATATCTGAAGGCCGAGCACGACAAGAATCCGGCGCGCGCCGTGATGCTGAAAGCGGACAGGCGCATCAACTTCGGCAAAGTCCGGCTGGTGATGAAGGCGGCGAACGACGCGGAGTTCACCGCGGTCGGCATCCTCACGCAGAACCAACAGGCGGGCGAGCAGATCGCGAAGGGGAAGGGCTAAATGGCAATGAGCGGTGGCGGCGGAACCGGTGTCCGCTCCGAGATCACTTCATGGTGGCGACGCCGATCCTTCAGATGGGACTCGACGTCGAAGTGCCGCCGAAGGTCGAGATCGCAGGCCAGCCTCCGCCGGCAGAGCAGAACCAGCTCGTCATCACGATCAGGCACGACGGCCTCTATCTCAACACGCAGCGAATGAACACGACGAAGGACCTCGCAAACGCGATCGGCGCGCAGATGCGAGGCCGGGCAGCCGCCGACAAAGTCGTCTTCATCAATTCAGAGGATCAGATCCCGTTCGATAAATCCGTGGAAGCCATGGATGCAGCCCACGAGGGCGGCGCGGTGAAGATTGGCTTCCTCACAGACGCTCCCAAACCCTGATTTTGGCGGAGGCGTGTCGGAATCGAACCGACCTTTCGACGCTTCCGCGCCGAAACAACGGTTTTGAAGACCGCGGAAGCCACCAGACCCCATTCGCCTCCTCAAATGCAGAATGCAAAATGCAGAAATGCAGAAGAGCTGCCTTAAATTCTGCATTCTGCATTCTGCATTCTGCATTCGCCTTTACAATCGATCGCAGTGGCGAGCCTGCTGGCGTTCTACGCGTTCGCTCTCGGCGCAATCGTCGGCAGTTTCCTCAACGTCGTCATCCATCGTTACCCGCGTGAAGAGTCGCTCGTCTTTCCGGGAAGTCACTGCCCGCATTGCAATGCGCCGATCCGCTGGTACGACAACATTCCGATTCTCAGCTTTGCGATCCTGCGCGGCCGCTGCCGCGCCTGCCGGGCTCCGATTGCCATCCGCTACGTCCTGGTCGAGCTGGCGAACGCGCTCTTTTACCTCGCCATTTTCTTGCGCACGGGGGTGACGTTCGTCTTCCCGCTGGTCGCCGCGATCGTGTCGATGATCATCGTGCTCATCTTCATCGATGCCGACATTCAGATCCTTCCTGACGTGATCGATCTTCCCGGGATTGTGATTGGCATCATCATCGGGGCGACGCAAGCGGGACTGCGCGTCAGCGACATGACGCTCTCTTCAACGTTGATCGACTCCGTGGCCGGCGCAGTCATCGGCGCGTCCGTACTTCTCGCGATCGCTCTCACCTATCGTCTCGTGCGCAAGATCGAGGGCATGGGACTCGGCGATGTGAAGATGATGGCGATGCTGGGGGCAACGGTCGGATGGGAACCACTCTTCGGCTTGCTCGTCCTGGCGTCGGTGGCCGGAGCAATCATCGGAGCGATTGTCGCGTCGCGCAGCGGACAGGGCATGCAGGCCGCGCTCCCCTTCGGAGTTTTCCTCGGATTCGGGGCATTGGCCATCATCTTCTTTGGCCCTACACTCTGGTCATGGTATCTCGCGCTTCTCCCGCGCTGACGCGGATCGGGTTTCGGCGCGATGTCAGACTCTTCTTCGGCTCGCTGGTTGGCTTCCTGGCAGTTCTGATCCTCGTCCTGCTTCTTCTGCTGCAAAACTTTCTCGAGCACGCGCAGGCGGCTACGCGGCAGAACTGGTCGAACGTCGTGCAGATGACGATCGATGACATCGAACGGTTCAATCTGATCGGCGATCCGGCGTCGCTGGAGGCGCGGCTCTCGATCCTGCAGGCGCGTTACGGTATCGCGGGCATCACCGTCACGCGCGGCGGACGCGTGATCACCGTTGGGCAGGGCCGAGGGGACAACGTGGAGAAGATGGTGAGGACGTTTCAGGGCGCAACGATCGTGTTCGTGTTCGACACGTCGGACCTGACGACGATCTCCCGGACGTTCTGGGCCACGGCCGTGATTTGCCTTCTGGGCACTGCGATCGCGACGATGCTCGTCATTTTCTATCTCCCGCGCATCACGCAACCGATCGAATCGATGCTCGATGCCGCCTCGCAACTCGAGAAGCGCGATCCGGCGCACGACGAGCAGCAGTATCTGATCGATACCTTTCGCAAGTCGATCGTGACATTGCGCGAGCAGGAAGCCGAGTTGCAGCGCATGCACGATCTGCAGAAAGAGCGCGCTGACGATCTCGCGCGCGTGACGGCCGCGCTCACGCGCAGCCTGACATCGGGATTCATGGCCATCGATCCGCAGGGACGCGTCGTGGAGATCAATTCTGCCGGCCGCGAGATCCTTCATCCCAGCGGCGACGTCGCCGGCGCGCCGCTAGAGCAGGCATTCGGACGCACGCCGTTCAGCGCTGCGGTGCTCTCAGCGGTCGAACAGCGAATCGGATTGACTCGTCTCGAGCTTCAGCTTGGCAAACAGACAATCGGTCTGACGACTGTGCCCCTCATCGGCCAAGAGCAGCAGTTCCTCGGCGTGCTCGCGCTGTTCACGGATCTGACGCACATTCGCGATCTCGAAAGCCGCGTCCGCGAATTGCAGACTCTCGCCGACCTCGGCGAGATCTCGGCGGGCATCGCGCACGAGTTTCGCAACTCGCTGGCGGCAATCCTCGGATATCTCCGTCTGGTACGACACGAGTCGCTCAGCGACAAGCCGCGCACGTCGGTCGAGCGCGCGGAGAAAGAGGCGACGCAACTCTCCGCAGCAGTCGATAGTCTCCTCAGCTTCGCGCGCCCGATGCGCCTCAACAAAACGACAGTCGATCTGCTCGAACTGGTATGCGAAGTGGCGGCGAAAATCGAGAAGCCCGAGTCGGTGACGCTCGATTGTGCTGGCGCGCCTGTCGCGATCAACGGCGATGCCGCACTTCTCAGCCGGGCATTCGATAACTTGATCCGCAACGCGNNNTCACCGTCGCAGCGTCGCCGCGCCCATCGGTCCGCATCGAGGACGACGGCATTGGCGTCGATCCGGCGGATGTGACCCGCCTGATGCTCCCCTTCCAATCGGGAAAGGCGAAAGGCTACGGACTCGGCCTGCCGCTCGCGCGAAAAATCGCGTTGCTCCACGGCGCCTCCTTCGAGCTGACAGGATCGGTGGGTGAAGGGGCGGTCGCGGCGATCGAATTCTTTGCGGTCGAGCCGGCACCGGCGTTACAATTTGTAACAACCACCGAGCCCTGAAGATCGTCCCTTTCGCGACCAATTTCTGTTAACTGGCTGTATTTCTTAGGCTTAACTGCCGCCCTGTGCCGTGGCACATCGGCTGCGTAAGAGGAGCATTCATGCGAAGCGGGTTCAAGCATTCGTCACGTGGGTACAGTCTCACTGAATTGTTGGTGGTCGTGGCACTCATCGGCATTTTGAGTCTGATTTCCGTGCCGGCCTTCATCAATTTCAAAAACCAAAACACGTTCCGCAGCAATCTGCGAAACTTCGCGAACGATCTGCGCGCCGCGCGTCAATACGCGATTACGCAGACCGTCGACGTTCGCGTAGAGCTGGATCCCGCGCCAGGAAACCAGTTGACGAGCAATCAGTACCGCTTCTTCTGGTCCAATGATCGCGGCACGACCTGGAATCCGCTCACGATGCCGGGCGCTCGCGGAATTACTCCCGGCACGACCGGCAATATCAAAGATCTCGCCGGACCGGTCTGGTTTCAGAGCGAGACTTCGCTCACGGA